>NZ_CAUVXG010000022.1:50676-58545 GCF_963555885.1 Protofrankia sp. Cr2 | reverse complement strand
TCGCGCGCCCTTTCGGCCCGCTAGCGGATAACAGCGACCGGGCACGGAGCGTGCGTCACAACCTGGTAGCCGACCGACCCGAGCAGCAGGCCGCCGAACCCGCCGTGGCCGCGGGCACCGACCACCAGCAACTGGGCCGCGCGGGCGGCCACGATCAGGCCGTGCGCCGCCGCCGCGGCCACCAGTGTTGCCTCGACGGCGGTTTCTGGATCGCGTGCGAGCCCTTGGTCGACAGCGGTGTCAAGAGTGATGCCGGCAGCCTTTTCCAGCTCCGCCTCGTCGAACAAGGGGAGGCCGGCGGCATTCGGCGGCGGCTGGGGTTGCCAGCAGTGCGATACCAGCAACGGAACGTGGCGTAGCCTTGCCGCGACCGCAGCCCAGCGCAGTGCCGCCAGGGATGGCTGCGAGCCGTCGACACCGACAAGGATCGGGCGGCGGTCCGGCTGCGGTGGAGCCGGACCGCGTACGACCACCACCGGAACGGGGGCTTCCTGAACGCATCGCGTGCTGACCGAACCGACGAACATCCGGCGCATCCGGGCGAGCCCGCGTGCGCCGACAACGAGCATCACCGCGTCCCGGGATTCCTCGACGAGGGCGTCCGAAGGCGCGTCGTAAACCGTCCTTTCAACGACATCGACACCGAGGTCACAAGGATGCGTCCGCCGGACCGCGTCATGCAGCACCTGCATTGCCGCACGCTCGAGGTCGTCGACGCCGATAGACGGCGAAATGTCGTCCACAACACGTGGACGCCCGCCCGGACCCCAGGCGAGCACCGCTCGTATCCGCGCTCCGGTCAACGCTGCGTGCACCAGAGTCCAGCGCAGGGCCGACTCGGCATCCGCGGACGCATCGATTCCCACCACGATATCGGATGTCGTCTCCACCCTGTTCACGCTCGCAGCGCCCGGCGACGCGAACGAGAGCGATTCGGGTAGACCGCGGGACCGAAAGTCCCGCCCGCGCGGGCCCGTCAGTGCTCCGGAGACTGCGGCCTCCGGGCGCGCGATCTGACGATCGTCGCGCGCCCTTTGGCCCTCAAGGCGGAAAGTCCGCCAGCCGGGAAGTCCGCCAGGCGGGAAGTCCGTCAGCCGGAAATCTTGGTGGCGAACACCGCCGCCTGTGTCCTGCTGGTCAGACCGAGTTTCTCCAGGATCGAGGACACGTTGTTCTTGACTGTCTTCTCAGCGAGATGAATGCGGCTGGCGATCTGGCGGTTGGTCAGCCCCTCGGCGATCAGGCCGAGGATCTGACGCTCCCGCTCGCTGAGGGCCGACAGCATGCGGTCTTCAGGCGCGCCGTCGCGCAACCGGGTCAGCACCCGCTGGGTGACCGCGGGATCGAGCATGGACTGGCCGGACGCCACCGTCCGAACCGCACCGATAAGATCGTTACCTCTGATCTGCTTGAGCACATAGCCGGCGGCGCCGGCCATGATCGCGGCAAAGAGAGCTTCGTCGTCGTCGTGGGATGTCAGGATCAGGCAAGGGACCTCCGGTGTGCCGGAGCGGATGTCACGACACACGTCGATGCCGCTGCCGTCGGGCAGGCGAGCGTCGAGTATGGCGACGTCAGGACGTAGCGCCGGGATGCGCCGCAGGGCCTCGGCCACCAGGCCGGCCTCCCCCACGACCTTGATGTCGCCCTGGCTTTCCAGTAGCTCGCGCATCCCGCGCCGGACGATCTCGTGGTCATCGAGAACGAATACGCGGACAGGCTCCACGGAACCGACGATACCTGCCGAGGGGGCCTTAGCGACCATGGATGGCCGGCAACAGGACATGACAGACCGAAGGGCCTACCGTCGTGTGGGTGACTAGCAGCGACACTCTGTCGAAGGACCTCGCCCGCACGGTCGTCGAGACAGCGGGTCTGGCCCCGTCAATCCACAACACCCAGCCGTGGCGTTGGCGAGTGAGCGCCACCAGTTTGGACCTCCTGGCCGATGTCTCCCGCCGGCTCGACGTCGCCGACCCCGATGGTCGTCAGCTCCTGCTGAGCTGCGGCGCAGCGCTCCTGCACGCCCGCCTAGCCATCCGGGCGGCAGGGCTCATCCCAACCGTTACGATCTTCCCGGCGACCCGTGACGACCTTGACGCCGGACCGTTGGCCACGATCCACATCAGCCCCGCCACGAGCGCCCAACCCGCTGATCCCGACAACGACATGCTGCTCGCGGCAACCCGCCATCGGCGCACCGACCGCAGGCCCTTTGACCCGCGCACCCTGGAGCCCGACGCGCTGCGGGCGCTGCGGCGGGCGGCCGAGATGGAGGCTGGGTGGCTGGTATCCCTGGACGACGCCGATCTGCGCATCGACACCAGCGTGCTGATCGCCCGTGCCGACTGGCTGGAGAACCACGACCCGGCCTACCGGGCGGAACTTGAGGCATGGAGCCGAACCACCACCGATGCGGTCGACGGCATACCCCGTGATGTGGTGATCGGCTCAGATCAGCCGCGGCAGTCCGAGTTCACGATCCGTGACTTCAACGTGGTCGGTGAACCCGGCCTGGCGCTGCACCAGACTGACGTGGAACGTCCCATGGTGATCCTCATCGGCACCGACGGCGACACGCCAGCCGATCGCCTGCGAGCCGGCCAGGCGATGGAACGGGTCCTGCTGACCGCGACCGCACGGGGTATCGCCACATCACCGCTGGGTCAGGCCGTTGACCTCGAGGCGACCCGGGAGCTGCTGCGGCATTCGATCGGCGGCCTGGGGCACATCCAGATGATCATCAGAGTCGGCTACCCGCTGCCGGACGCCGAACCGCTGGAGGCGACACCCCGCCGGTCGGTCGACGACATCCTGCGGTTCGAGTGAACCGGCCCGAGTGAGCCGGTTCGCATGAACGTGCGCCCGTGAACGAAGGTGCCGGCCGCGCAGGTCGCCTCTCGGCGCGTGGTCGCTCGCAGCGACAATGGGGTGAGCCCGGGGGCCATGTCACGGCCGGCACCTCACTACAGTACCGGGTTCCCGGCCGTCGCACCGTGCTGCGGTGAGATCGCCGGAGACGTTGCCCGGGAAGACAGCCGGGAAGTTCCTGGTGGATGCCGGCGGTTATCCTTTGAGGTGAGCCTCAACCGCGCCGTACCCCTGTCCGTCCTCGACCTGGTGCCGGTCGCATCAGGTTCAACGCCTACCCATGCGGTGCGCAATACCCTTGACCTGGCACGCCACGCCGAACGACTTGGCTACACCCGGTACTGGATCGCCGAACACCACGGTATGCCTGGTATCGCGAGCTCCGCGACCTCCATCCTGATCGGACAGGTCGGGGCCGCGACGAGCGGCATTCGGATCGGCTCGGGCGGAATCATGTTGCCCAACCATGCACCGCTCGTGATCGCCGAGCAGTTCGGGACCCTCGGAGCACTGTTTCCGGGACGGGTCGACCTCGGCATCGGCCGGGCACCGGGAACGGACGCGGCAACCGCCCGAGCGCTGCGGCGCTCGACCGGCCCGCTGTCCGCCGATGACTTCCCCGCCCAGCTCGCCGAGCTCGTCGCCTTCCTCGGCGACACCTTCCCCCCCGATCATCCGCTGCGGGCGGTGACCGCCGTTCCACACAGCGACATGCCGCCGATCTGGTTGCTCGGCTCCAGCGGCTACAGCGCCCAGGCCGCCGGGATTCTCGGCCTACCGTTCGCCTTCGCTCATCACTTCAGCTCGGCCGACACACTTCCGGCGCTTGATCTGTACCGGTCGACGTTCCGCCCGTCGCCGGGCCGGGACCGGCCCTACGCGATGGTTGCCGCGGCTGTCCTGTGCGCGGAAACCGACACGGCCGCGCAGTGGCTTGCCGGGCCGACCAAACTGGCGATGTTGCGATTGCGGCAGGGGCAGCCGGGCGTGTTTCCCACCCCCGCGCAGGCTCATGCGTATCCCTGGACGCCAGCCGAACGCGCCGCAGCCGACAGCGCGACCGCGTCCCACATCGTCGGGTCGCCCGAGACCGTCCGGGCCGGCCTGGACGCGCTCATCGACGCGACGGACGCGGATGAGATCATGATTACGACGAACGTCAATCCGCATGCCGACCGGCTGCGTTCCTACGAACTGATCGCCGAATTCGCGGACCTGTCACGCCACCCCGTGGCCGGTGGAGCACCAGCGGGCCGTACCGGATGAAATCCGCGGCGAACGTGTGCCTGAATCCCAGCGAATGACGATGTGTGACGCGCCTGCATCCGGTTTGATCTGACTCGCGGGTCCACCGGGTGGGGGCGGGACCGGGTAGCTCACGGGGGGAGCTGCCGACGCCTCCACCACGGCGTGGGTCCGGAGCGGGACAAGCCGGGCACAGCGCAGGACGGCCGCACCTCAACGTCAGGACGTCAGGACGTCAGGACCGCGGCGCTGACGTAGGCGAGGCTGAACTGGGTGTCGGAACGGGCGCCGGCCGGGTCCACGCAGAAGACCGAGACCGTCACGTCGCCGGCTGTGGTGCCACGCGGTGAACTCCAGCCACCGATCGCGCACCGGTGGGTCGGCTCACCGTAGGGAATGACCTCGACGTTGTCCGGGGCGCGGCCGGCCGCCGGGAAGGTCACCTCATACGTGCCGGCCGAGATGTGACGGACGGTGTTGACTTTTCCGGCGCTGTTGGCGGTGTACCTGTCCCACACATCGACCGTCCTACCCAGGGGCGGCTGCACGATCTTCCCGGTGTCGGCGACCTCCTGGCCGGTGAAGGCGTGTCCGAACGGCACGTTGTCCGCCCCGATCATCGCATGCTGGTTGGTGTAGATGAGAACGAACGGCGTGTCCGTCCAGGTCTCCCCGACGGCACAACCCACGAAGATGGTCTGCCGGTCGGTCTTCTCGTCCCGGCCGAGCGGGTTGCAACCGGCCGGGGTGGAGCCGATCGCGTTCACCTGGAGGTTGTTGCCCTCCCGAGCGGAATAGGTCGGACCGACCAGGTCGATCGAGTAGTGCCCGACCCCGATCCGTTTGATCGTGATGCTCCCGGTCGGGCCCGCGGCGTCGTAGTAGTCGCCCGCCGGGGTCGAGGTCTGGCCGGGGGCGTCGTCGCGGACGTAGGTGAAGGGCGGCGGGACCGACGCCGACGGCCCGGTGGGGGTCGGGCTCACCCCCTGTCCGCGGAAGTACGTGTCGGAGAAGGTCAACGGCGCGCGGTAGGACGCCGGTGCGAAGGTGAACAACGCGGTGAAGCGGGAGTCGGCGTAGTCCCCGGCCTGCGACCGGCAGGACAGGGTCACATCCTCGGCCGAACCCAACAACGCCCACCGCTCGGTGTGGCAGCTCACGGGCTGGTCACCGACCGCGGAGGCCACCGCGACACCGCGTCCGCCGGGTACGCCGATCCCCGGGAAGATCACACTGTAGCGACCGGTATCCCGCCGGACCACCGTCGCCGCAGCCGACGGTGTTGCCGACGCACCGGTGCCGCCCGCCGCGGACTGCCAGCTGCCGGCCTGCACGAAGGGCGCGGGCGTCCGTGCGACACCAAGGGGCGGCGCAGCCTCGTCCGAGCGGACGAAACCCCACACCGGCGCGGTGGGGTCGGTCGTCGGTGGCGCAGCTGTGGGTGACCCACTCGAACGGGCGCTTGAGGCCACCGGCGACACCGGAGATACCGGTGAATCCGCACTACCACAACCCACCGCTAAGAGAAAAACGGTCACCGCGCCAATGAACGCAGGAGCGCTTACCGGAGACAACCGTCGCGACCGCGCCATGGCCAGAAGCATGTCATGCCTGACCGGATGGGAAAGCCGGGAGTCAGCGAGACGACCGCGGGAGTACGTTGAGGACTTGTCCGGCCGGTCTGACAGAGCGTTGCGGATAGCACGTGGTCTGGGGGTAGGTCAACAATGACGGCGCCGGATGCGGCCCTGAACGCACAAATGGCCCCGCTGGGTCCGGACGACCCAAGCCAGCTCGGTTCCTACACCCTGCTGGGCACGCTCGGCCAGGGCGGAATGGGAACCGTCTACCTCGGACGCAGCGAAACCGACCGGCTGGTCGCCATCAAGGTGATCCGCGCCGACGTGGCCGACGACCACGAGTTCCGGTCGCGTTTCCGGCTGGAGGCCGAAACGGCCCGCCGGGTGGCCCGGGTGTGCACCGCCGAGGTACTCGACGCCGCACCCGATGCCGAACAACCGTATCTGGTCACCGAGTTCATCGAGGGTCGGACGCTGGCGAAGTTCGTCACCGAGGTCGGCCCGCTGTCGGCGGCGAACCTTGAACAGCTCGCGGTCGGCGTTGCCGCGGCCCTGACCGCGATCCACAGCGCCGGCATCGTGCACCGGGACCTCAAACCCTCCAACGTGGTGCTCTCCCCCTTCGGGCCCCGCGTCATCGACTTCGGGATCGCCCGGGCGCTGGACGCCGTCAGCAACCTCACCGGGGATCTCCAGCAGCTCGGCACCCCCGCGTTCATGGCACCCGAACAGATCCAGGGCGAGCAGGTCACCCCGGCGGTGGACATCTTCGCCTGGGGCGGGCTCATCACGTTCGCCGCGACCGGCCGCTACCCCTTCGGCGAAGGCAGCGCGCAGATCCTGCTCTTCCGTGCGGTGAACGAGGAGCCTCGCCTGGACGGGCTGGACAGCCCCCTGCGCGAGATCGTCGCGAGCGCGATGATCAAGGCTCCCTCGGCCCGGCCGAGCGCGCAGCAGCTGATGCTGCGCCTGCTCGGCGAACCGCTGTCGACAGAGCAGGTCGACCCCGAGGCAACCGTCACCCAGGTGTTACGCGACTGGCAGCTACCCGCGCCCGGCAGCGCGTCCGGTGGCACCGCAACGCGCGGCACCCGTGGGACGTCCACGCCGGCCACCGTTCGGGGCGACAGCCCGGTGCCGCGGCCCCGCCGCCGGATGGCGCTGGTGGTCGCGAGCAGTGGGGTCGCGGTGGCGGCGGTGGCCGGGGCGGTGCTGGCGCTGGCCCCCGGCTCGAACCCGGGCGACAACCAGGCGAAGGTCGCCGACATCCTGCCGAAATCCACTGTCGGGCTCGGCGACGACACGCTGGTGTACTCCAGCGAGCAGGACGGCAAGAAGGACATCTTCAGTGTGCAGGTCGGCTCGAACGGCGCTCTGGGGTCGCCGCGAAAGCTGACCAACGATACGGATCCGGACACGCTCCCGGTGATCGTCGGACCCAAACGCAAGACCGTCCTCTATACGGTGGGTGACTCCTCCCCCAGCCTCAAAGCGATCGCCGCGGACGGCAGCGCCGGTCCGATCTCCCTTTTCGGCTCCGGCCCGGCGGCGGAGATCCAGATCGCGGGGGACGCCCGGGCGTCGGTCGACCCCACCGGGAGGTTCGTCGTGATCAGGGCCGTCCGCGGCCCGAACGACGGCTCACCCGGCCTCTACGTCATCGCGATGGACGGGTCGAGCGTCCGGCAGCTACCCGTGCCGGCTGGGGCCACCGACCCGTCCTGGTCACCGACGAACAACCAGATCGTCTACTTCGTCAGCGAGAACGGGAGCAACGGCGGCAAGCTGTTCACCGTTGACGCGTTCAACACCAACGCCCAGCCCGTCCAGCTCACCGACGGCTCGCAGGGCCTCGACGCCGACCCGTGCTGGTCACCGGACGGGAAGAGAATCGCGTTCCGCCGCAGCGTCGGTACAAACCTCGCCGAGCTGGACATCTACGTCATGGACGCCGCCGGTGGCACACCGACACGGCTGACCGACGCCCCCGGCCAGGACCAGGACCCGTCGTTCGCAGCCGGGGACAACAAACGGATCGCCTTCACCAGCCAGCGCGACGGCGCCACCAACCGCGAGATCTACGTGACGGACGCGAACCGCCTCGACGACGACCACGCACAGAAGCTGACCACGTTCAACGGCCTGGACGCCACCCCCCGCTGGCAGTCCGGCT
>NZ_CAUVXG010000022.1:32594-50262 GCF_963555885.1 Protofrankia sp. Cr2 | reverse complement strand
GGGCGCTCTAAGTGGTCGGCGCCGGAAGTCGGGGTTCCTGCCGGATTGGCGAAGCCGATCTGGGAGGTCCGTCGGGGGGTGGCAGTCGCGGCTACGCCGGCTTGCGCTTGGCGGTCTTCGGGTCCATCCGGCGGATCAGGAAGGCGGTGGCGATGACACAGATCACGCCGAGCCCCACGCCGGCGGCGATGTCGGTGAGATAGGCCGATGATGTGTGCTCGAAGAACGGGTCCACGACCACCTTGTTGTTGAGCAGTTTGGTGGCGTCCTGCGGACTGGGCTTTCCCGCCAGGCTGATGGTGTTCAGGTCACCGACCGAGGACAACCCGGCAAAGCCCCAGCGGGCCGGCGCGATCAGGCTGATCTGCTCCAGACCCGGCTTGCCGTGAACGGGCAGGATGCCACCGCTGAACACCAGTTGCGCCATGGTGAGGAGCACGAGCAACGGCATGGTCTTGTCCGCGTTGTCGACCAGCGCGGAGATGACGAGCCCCAGCATGGCCGAGGACAGCGACACCACGATCACCGCGATCAGACACTCCAGCAGGGAGTTTCCGAGCACGACCCCGTCGGCGGGCTGTCGGCCGGCAAGACCGATCAGGGTGAACGGGATGGCCTGCAACGTGGTGATCAGCGTCAGGACGAGAATCTTCGAGCCGATGTAGGCGGTCCGGGACAGCCCGATCGCCCGTTCCCGGCGGTAGATCGCCCGTTCCTTGACGATCTCACGGACCGAGTTCGCCATCCCCATGAAACAGGCGCACAACACCATCACCAGCAGGATCGTGCCGGCGTCCGAGTTCGGCGTGAACTGATCCGGCGGCGTCGGAGCAGCGAAACCGCCGGGTATGGCGCGCGGGATGAGCCCGAGCAGGAACGGGAACACGACGATGAGCCGCAGGTAGGACTTGTCAGACGCGACCACCGCCAGCGTCCGCCGACTTAACGTGATCAGCTGGGAGAGCACCGACTGCTGGCGGATGCTCGGCAGGTCTTCGCGTGCCGGGCGGGCCGACGGCGCGGTCACCGACGCGGGCACGTAGTAGCGCGACTGGCGGAACCGGGCCGCCGACTCCGCGCCCGGTGTCGCCTCCAGCATCAGGAAGACATCCGGGTAGTCCTTCTTCCCGAAGAAGGACAGGGCGTCGCGCGGCGGGCCGAAGTAGGCGACGTACCCGCCCGGGGCGAGCACCAAGAGGTAGTTGCAGAGCTCCAGCTGGGCCACGCTGTGCGTGACCACGACGACCGTCCTACCGTCGTTGGCCAGCTTGCGCAGCGACTCCATGACCTCCTTGTCCATGCCCGGGTCGAGACCGGACGTGGGCTCGTCCAGGTACAGCAAGGTGGGCTTGGTCAGCAGTTCCAGGGCGACGCTGGTGCGCTTGCGCTGCCCACCGGACAGATCTGCGACCTTTTTGTCCGCATGTTGGGTGAGTTTGAGTTCGGCGAGCACCTCGTCGATCCGGACGCCGCGTTCCTCCTTGGTCGTGTCCGGAGGGAACCGCAGCTCGGCGCCGAACTCGAGGGCCCGGCGCACGGTCAGGGTGGTGTGGAGCAGGTCCTCCTGGGGCACGTAGCCGATGCGGCGGCGCAGTTCGTCGTACTCGGAGTACATGTTCCGACCGGCGTACCGCACCTCGCCCTTGTCGGCCGGGCGGAACCCGGTAAGGGCGTTGAGCAGCGTGGACTTGCCCGCGCCACTCGGCCCGACCACTGCCAGCAGCGCACTCCCACGCAGCCGGAAGGTCATGTCGTGCATGAGCTGTTTCTGGCCGGCCCACACGTTCAGACCGTCGGCCTCGAAGCTGACGTCCCCGGAGTCGATGTACTCGACGAGCTCGTTGCCGACAAGCTGGAACACATGGTGACCGACGGCGATCACCGCACCCTGCGGTACCGGCTCACGGACGATGCGCTTGCCGTTGACGAACGTGCCGTTCGCGGACTCGAGATCGGCGATCTCCACATCGCCGGCGCCGGTCCCGCTGTGGCCGACGTACAGCTCCGCATGCCGGCGGGAAGCCAACAGGTCACCGACGACGATGTCGTTGTCGCGGGACCGCCCGATGGACATCGTGCCGGGGCGCAGCGGGTACGCCGTCTGGCGTTCGTGCTCACGCTCAAGGTCCGGTCCGCCGGTGTCATCGGGACGCCGCGGGGCCTGCCGGGGCAGTTGCGGTCCGGGCTCGAAGCCGGTGGCGTTCCGCAGCATCGTCGGCATCTCGAAATGCGGATCCTCGAAGCCGGGGGGAGCATCGTCGCCGCCGGCGAGCACCTCAGGCTGGACGACGACCTCCGGTCCGGTCGGAGTACCGAGCCGGAAGCGGATCTCGCCGTTCACATCCACGCTCTGCACCCGCTGGCCGTCGAGCCAGGTTCCGTTCGAGCTGATGTCCCGCACCGCCCAGCCCGCGCCGACCGGTTCGATCAGCAGGTGACGGCGGGACACCCGACTGTCGGGCATGACGAAGTCGGCCGAGCGGGCACGCCCGACGACGAACGGCTGGCCGGCAGGCACGGTGGCCACGATGGCGCCGCTGACGACTCTGAGGGTCGTCTGCACGTGTTTCCCCCTTCAGGACGGGACACAGGCCGGATGCCCCGCCGAACTACTTCGACATGGATCGTCCGATCTTGCGGTTCGTCTGAATCGTAGCGTCGTCCACAGACCATGATCCAGGTTGGGTGGACCAATCACCACGGACGCAACGCAGGGGGCAGACTGCGCGGGGTCGGTCATGCCGGTGCCAGACATGTCCACAGCAGTCATGACCACATCAGTCATGTCCGGAGACGACCGGCCACGAGTCCGACAGTATCCGCCAACGAGTAAGAGCGACCGGCAACAGGGGACGCGGCGTCGCAGGGCCGGGGCACGCACCTCGCGTCGTTGTCGTCGGTCGGCACCCGACACCAGGGTGCCTTCCTCCTCCGCCTCGCGATGCACGCGCCCCAGCCCCGCTCCTTGATCCACGCCCCTATTGCCGGGCGCTCTAAGAATCGCCGGTCGCCCACCCAGCGGTCCGGGAACTGTCGCTGATTGGACGCAGCGTGGGAACAGAGCCGGCGATACACGGGGTGACCGCCGGCTCAGGCGCCGGCTCAGATGCCGGCAGGAAGGATGACGTCGGTGGCCGCTGCCCGCACCGCGATGCCGTTGCTGCCGGCCGTGGCACTCTCGATCCGCAGGTTGAACGGCAGCCCGGCGATCGGCAACGGAATCGCCGGCAGCGCCAGTCCCCCGGGTAGAACCAGCGTGAGGTTGTTGTCCTTGACGGTGAAACCCGTTTCGATCGACTGCGAACCGATGATCGAACCCACGATCGGCAAGGACACATCCACATTCACTTTGACCTTGCCGTCAGTGCCGGGCGCCACCTGGACCTTCCCGATCGACAGATTCAGGCCCGCCAGATAGGTGTTGAGATCGCTGTAGCTGATCTGCACATCGGCGGTCACCTTGTCCACCGGGACCTGCCCCACCTGGTCGCGGATCGCGTCCCCGAACGGTACGTGAACGCCCTGGAGGCGGGCTTTCACCGCCGAGATACGCGGCCCGGGTGTGGAGATGCCCGTCACCGTCACCCTCAGGTCGTCATACTTACCGAACAGGATCTGGGTCAGGAACGGGATGCCGCCGATGCTGACGTCGGTCACCGTGGGTGGCGTGACAGTCGGATCCTTGCTGGACTGGGCAACACCCGCCTGAGCCTTCGCCTTCATCTGGCTTTCGGCGATCGGTACCGCCGCACGGTCGGCCACAACCAGCAACGCGAGCAACACGATCAGTGTGATGATCGGCCATCTGCGTCGACGCCGCCGGCGAGCCGGAGCGGTCGGCGAGGCCGTCACGCCGGCCGGCTCGACCGGTGGCACGGCTGACGAGTGCTGCGCCGTGTAACCGGAACCAGAACCGTGACCCGGGTACGCCGCGCCGCCGTCCGCCGGGTGGGACTCGTCCCGGTAAGGGTCCGCCCGGTAGGGGTCGTCCCGGTATGAATCATTTCGGTATGGCTCGTCCCGGTAGGAGTCGGCCGGATGGGCACCGGCCGGAGGTGCGTCGGTCCGTCGGGTGTCGGCGTCGGTCCGTCGGGTGTCGCCAAGGGGCGGGTTCGCCGGCCGGGTGGGATCAGGGCGGGTTCGCGGTTGTCGACCGGCCGGGCGGAACGAATCCGCGGGTGGCGGCGGACCAACGGGACCCACGACCCGTGCCTTGCGCGTTCCATCGCCCGGCTGGGTACCGGCGGACGGTGGCAGGCGGCGGGTCGAGTCCTCCGACCCACTACCCCGGTCCGAGTCGTCATCAGGTCCACGTCTCACGGTCTGGATGGTCGCACGATCGGCGGGTCCTGGCACGACTTGGGTCAGACAGGCGTCAGACCTCCCCGAACAGCTGCGGCGCCCGGTCGGACCCCTTTGGCGGGACGAGTCGGAAAACCGATCCGCGCGGGGCCGAATAGACGTTCCAGAAGTGCTCGGCCACCGCCTCCGGCGAAAGCGGGCCGGCAGGTGCGACGCGGGCCTCCAACACCACGGTCCGAAGCCGGATTCCACGCGCCTGCAGTACCGGCGCAAGCGACGTCCCGAGCGCGAGCAGGCCAGCCTTGCCGATCGCGAGGGCGAAACGCCCGGCGGCCGGTTCGGTGCGCAGCCCGGCCGCGGTCAGTAGCACGCACGTCGACCGACGATCGGCCAGCAACCCCACGGCGGCCTGCACCACGGTGAGTGCGCCGGTCACGTTGACCGCCAACGTCTGGTTGACCGTTTCCGCCGACACCGACAGCGCACTGCCCCGGATGCTCAGCTTCGCGTTGTAGACAACGACGGTCAGGCCGCCCAGCCCGTCGGCGAGTTTGCCCAACGCCGCGGTGACGGCGCCCGGTTCGGTGACATCGGCGACCTCGCCGGTGACCGCGACATCCTCCCGGGCGAGGTCGGCTTCGATCCGCCCGACCGTGTCGGCCGAACGCGCGATCACGCCGAGTGCGAAGCCCTCCCGGGCGAACCGGCGCAGGAGCTGGACGCCGAAGGCCCGCCCCGGTCCGACGACGACGAGCGCCTGATCCTCCTGCTGCATCCTCTTACCGTAGGAGAATTCCCGGGTTGAGGATTCCGGCCGGGTCGAGGGTGTCCTTGACCGAGCGCAGGACGGCCATCCCGATGTCACCGATCTCCGCCGCGAGCCACGGCTGATGGTCGGTGCCGACGGCGTGATGGTGGGTGATGGTCCCGCCCGCGTCGAGGACCGCGCGGGTGGCTGCGGCCTTCACCCTCCCCCAGCTCGCCACCGGTTCGCCGGGCTGGGGATACACGACGGTGAAGTACAGCGAGGCGCCGGTCGGGTAGACGTGCGAGATGTGACACATGACCACCCCCGGCGCATCCTGCACGGCCAGGGCCGCGACGATCGCGTCCCGCACACCGGTGTACAGGCCGGGCAGGGTCGACCAGAACCCGGCCGTCTCCAGGGTCTCGGCGAACATCCCGACGTCCAGCAGGGCATCGCGCAGATACGGACCGCGAAACCGGTCGCGTAGCCACCTGGCCCCGATGTCGCGCCCCAACGCGACCGCGCCGGCCGCGCGCAACAGTTCGCCGACCTCGGACCGGCGCGCGGCGACCCATCCGGCCCGGCCCTCGTACCCGGTGATCAGGTGGCAGCCGCCGCCGGGGACAGGGTCAGCGGTGACAGCGCCGCCCGTGACGGGGTCAGCGGTGACGGGACTACCGCCGGCGAGCCCGGCCGCGGTCTCGACCTCATCCGAGAGCCGCACGACCGTCGGCAGCAGATCCCGCTGTGCCAGGGTGCGCAGCACGTCGGCCGCGCCGGTGAAGTCCGTCAGGCGCCAGCCCTCGTAGTGGGTGGCCTCGGGCCGGGGTCGCACGCGCAGCCGCACCTGGGTGATGACCCCGAAGGCGCCTTCGGAACCGAGGACGAGCTCGCGCAGGTCGGGTCCGGCGGCGGACGCGGGCGCGCGGCCGAGCTCCCAGGTGCCCACCGGGGTGGCGACCCGGACGCCGACGACCATGCTGTCGAACCGACCGTGGCCGGCAGATGCCTGGCCGCTGGACCGGGTCGCGGCGAACCCGCCGACCGTCGCGTACTCCCACGACTGCGGCAGATGGCCGAGGGTGAAGCCGTGCGTGGCAAGCCCGGCCGCCAGCGCCGGGCCGCGCACACCGGGCTCAACCGCGACGATCTGCGACTTGGCGTCGACGCTGACGAGCCGGTTCATCCGGGTCACGTCGAGCGCGATCACACCGGCGAAGCCGGCACGGACGGCGACCAGGCCGCCGACCACCGACGTCCCCCCACCGAACGGAACCACCGCGAGCCGATGGCGGCCGCAGACCGCGAGCACGGCGTGTACCTCGTCGTGGCTTGCGGGCAGGACGACCGCGTCCGGGGCATCCATGGCGTCGCCGGCGCGAAGACGCAGCAGGTCGGTCGTGGACCGCCCACGGCAGTGCCGGACCAGGCTCGCCCGGTCGTCGCGGACCCAGGCCGGGCCGAGCACGCCCACCAGGGCCGCGTGCGCGTCGTCGGCAAGGCTGCCCACCGGCAGCCGCAGCGCGTCAGTGCCCACCGGTGGGGTGTCCCGGCATGCGGTACCCAGAACCTGTTCCAGCAGGGAGCGGACACCGGCGGGCAGCGGTGTGTGCGCCTCCGCCGCGCCCCAGCCCCACCAGACCATCCCGCCGTCAACTCCCGTCATCCCGTCATCCCGCCATCCCGCCATCCCGCCATCCCGCCATCATGAACAATCATCAGGATTCGTTGTCGACGGTGACACGACATACACTGTGACAGATGTGGTCACAGCGTGACCGGAAAGTACACACCGTGTTACCCAATCGGGCTGGGGACGCGCAACCGACCGGGTCGCTCAATCGCCGGCAGCGCGATCGGGATCTCGCCGATCTGACGGGCGGTGCCGTCGTCGACGTTCTCGTCATCGGCGGCGGGGTGACCGGGGCGGGTGTGGCATTGGATGCCGCGAGCCGCGGGCTGTCCGTCGCGCTCCTGGAAGCCCACGACCTGGCCTTCGGCACCAGCCGGTGGAGCTCCAAGCTCGTCCACGGCGGAGTGCGCTACCTGGCCGCCGGCGACGTCGCGCTGGCCCGCCAGTGCGCCCGGGAACGCGACATCCTGCTGCGCACCACCGCGCCACATCTGGTGCGGCCGCTGCCGATGGTGTTTCCGTTGATGGCCGGCCTCCCCACCTCCACTGCTCTGCTCGCCGACGCCGGCCTGCACGCCGCCGACCTGATCCGGCGTGGCGCCGGCACCCCGCGGTCGGTGCTGCCGGGGCCGCGACGGTTGAGCGCGGTCGAGACCCAGGCCATGGTGCCGGCGCTGCGGACCGCCGGGCTGCGCGGCGGGCTGCTGTCCTGGGACGGCCAGCTCGTCGACGACGCGCGTCTGGTCGTCGCGATCGCTCGGACGGCGGCCCGGTACGGCGCACGGATCATCACGCACTGCCCGGTCCGATCCATCGACGGGGATGGAGCCGCCGCGGTCGACATGCTCACCGGCACCGCGGTCACGTTCCGTTCGCGGTCAGTGGTGAACGCAACCGGAGTGTGGGCCAGCGAACTGTGCGGCGACATCACCCTGCGCCCGAGCCGCGGAAGCCACCTTGTCGTGGCGGACAGCGCCTTCGACGGGCTCCGGACGGCGATCACCATGCCGGTACCGCATGAACGTAACCGATATGTGTTCGCGCTGCCGCAACTCGGTGGGCGGGTCTACGTCGGGCTCACGGACGAACCCACCGACGCCGTGACCGACACCCCGGCGGCGACCCCGGCCGAGACCGAGTTCCTGCGCGACGTCGTCTCCAGCGTTCTCGCGGTACCCGTCGACCGGGCCGACGTCCTGGGCACGTTCGCCGGGCTGCGCCCGCTGCAGGCCGGGACGGCCAGGCGCACCGCGGACCTCTCGCGCCGCCACGCCGTCGTCACCTCTGCCGACGGCGTGGTGACCGTCGTCGGCGGCAAGCTCACCACCTACCGGCAGATGGCCGCGGACGCCGTGGATGCGCTGGCGGAGGCACGTGGGCTGCGCACCGGGCCCTGTCGGACCCGGGCGCTGCCCCTGGTGGGCGCGGCCGAGCGGTCGGTGCTCGCCGAGGTGGCCGCGCCGCGCCGGTTGGTCGCCCGCTACGGCACCGAGGCGCCCGCCGTGGTCGAGTGCGCGCGGGGCGATCCGGCACTGCTCGCGCCCTTGTGTGACCGCGTGGACACCACGGGCGCGGAACTGGTGTTCGCGCTGCGGCACGAGGGTGCCCTCGACGCCGGCGACCTGTTGGACCGGCGCACCCGCATCGGCCTGGTGCCGGCCGACCGTGCCGCCGCGCTCCCCCACGTCCTGGCTCTGCTCGCCGCCGCGGGAACCTGATGACGGTCAGGCTGTGTGGCCGGGTCAGGTGGCCGGGTCAGGTGGGGACAGGCCAGCGCAGTTCGAGGCAGGCCTTGCCGTCCGCGACGTCGGCGCTGACCTCAAGGACGGGTCCCGGCCACGACTGTGGCAGCCGAACCGGATCCACGAACGTCCCGGCCGCGACCGGGAAGGACACGAACACGCTGCCGGCCTCGGGCGAGGACAGGACGGTCAGCAGCACCGGCCCGGCCGGGACCGAACGCAACGCCTGGCCGATCGCGACCACGATCCCCTCCTGCAGGACGCCTGGACACCGGCGCAGGTCACCGGCCAGCTGCACCTCGACGTCGATGCCCCGCGACTCGGCGGCCTCCACCACCGGCTCGAGCACCCCGAGTGACCCGGGCGGACCAGCTGTGGAGGCCAGCGTCCGGCGCAGCACCGACGCCCGACGGGTGCACCGTTCCCGCACCGCCGGGTCACGCGGGTCGAGCTGGCCGCCGGCGATCGCACGCAGCAGCGGCAGGGTGTCGCTCTCGATGTCACGCAGGCCACGATCACGGTCGGCGAGAATCCGCGCGGCCGCTTCCGTCCGGCCGGCGATCTCGGCCTCGTCCTGCATGGCCTGGGCGGTGGCCTGCGCCGTGCTCCGCAACGCCGGGCCGAACGCGGTGATCAATGCCTGCAGGGACCACAACCCGTACACGGACGTGCTCAGCCGGGACAGCACGATCGGTCCGGTATCCCCGCCCAGCAGCACGATCGAGACGAGCAACACGGTCGCGGCGGCCACGGCCACCAGCCACTCCCGCGCCGGCCGAGATACCACGACCAGCACGAGAAGTACCGGCAGCGCCATCGTGGCCGGCCAGTCGATCATCCTGATCGTGTCCCCGCCGGTGGTGTTGAGCCCACCGGCGACGGCGGTCGTGAACGCGAGGATGACCACGCCGGCGGCCTCCACCCGGTTGAGGCTGCGATGCCACATCACCCGGACGGCGAGGGCGACACCTACGCCGATCGCCACCCACAGCGCGACCGATACGACCGGCCGGTGCACCCGGTCCCAGTAGCCGATCACTGTCAGGGCCAGCAGCCCCTGCCAACTGGCGACGGAGAGTGCGACCATCCGCCGCACGCCGGTGTCGTAGTGCCGGCGAAGGTAGCCGACCGCATCGGGCGGCTCAACCGGGGAGGCAGGCGCCCGCCAGGCCATCGCGACCGTGGTTCCACGCCCGGGTCGACTGTCGATCTCAATGCTGCCGCCGACGTCGGCGACCCGTTCGGCGATCGAGGCACGCAGGCCGAGCCGCTGCGGATCTGTCCGGCCGGGATCGAAGCCGACACCGTCGTCGCTCACCGTGATATCAAAATGATCATTCCGGCAGTGGGCGACAACCGTCGCCCGGCGGGTGTGGGCATGTCGCGCGACGTTGGCCAGCGCCTCCCCGGCGGCGGCCGTCAGCGCCGCCACGACCAGCGACGGCGGGTCCGCGCCCGCGTCCCGGTGGACGCGCACCTGCACATCGAGTCCGTTGTCACGGGCGTCCGCGGCGAGTCGACCGATCCGCTCGGTGAGGTCGACGCGTGCATACCAGTCGTGCCCGGCAATGAGATCCTCCATCGCCTCGACGCTGCGCGCGCACCGGCGTCGGGTCGGCTCGTCGTCCGCGCCGCCGCCCCATCCGATGCCGGTGAGGGTGTTGAGCACCGTGTCGTGGATGACCCGTTCCCGTTCCCGCCGATCGCGCCGGCGGGCGTCGGTGACCGTCTCGGCCCGCAACCGCCCGGCGGCGGCCGCCAACCGCGCGTCCGCGGCGACCGCGTTGCGCCGCAGTCTGGTCGCGGCCAGCCGGAACACCAGGCAGATCGCGACGAGCAGGCCGGTGGAGCCGGCCACCTGGGGCATCGCCGTCGGTGCGCTGCCGAACTGCACTGCCGCGAGCACTGCGACAACCGCGGGGAACAGGACGGCGGGTGCCTGCCAGGCAGCGGCGACACCGGCTCCGATCAGCATCCGGTAGATCCAGGTGCCACCGTCGCCGAGAGACTCCGGCGGCAGCCACCTGGGGGCACCCACGCCGAGGACCACCGCCGTGACGAATTCCCCGACCACCAGCCAGTTCGGGATCCGGCCGCGCATGGCGCCACCGATGAACACCAGGTCCCACAACACGGCGCCGGCCACCGCCGCGAGACGCTCGGTCGACCCGAGATACCAGTCGTTCCAGATGAGGACGTACGCGACGAGGACGAACAGCGACGCCACTCGCATAACCGCCAGCACTCGGGCGGTCACGGATTCCAGAGCGTCACAAGCGCGGCCATGCACGAACCCTCAGTCTGGACCTTCGCAGCGGCCGGGTGGCACGGAACCGTCAGGAACCGACCGCTGTCGGTGAAATCCCGTCGATGGTGAAGGCCGCGACCCGGTCACGGTGCTCGATCGGATCCCCATAGCTGTAGGCCTCGCGCTTGGCCCGCTTGTAGAAGAAATGGGCGTCGTGCTCCCAGGTGTAGCCGATCCCACCGTGATATTGGATCATCGCGGCGGTCACCTCCCGGGCGGTGTCCGAGGCCTTGCTCTTGGCCACGGCGACCGCCAGCCGACGGTCGGCGAGCCCGGCATCCAGCGCGTGCGCCGCGTACAGGACCGCATGCTCCGACATGGTCACGGCGACGTGCAGGTCGGCGAGGTGGTGCTTGAGCGCCTGGAAGGAACCGACCGCCCGGCCGAACTGCACCCGGTCGCAGGCGTAGGCGACGGTGCGTGCCAACGCCTCCCTGGCAAGGCCGACGAGGTCGCCTGCCGTGAGCACCGCGCCCCGATCGAGAAGATCGACGAACACGGCCGTGGACGAGCCGGGAAGGCGCTGTCCGGGCACGCCGTCGAGAACCACCGAAGCCGTGCGCACCGAGCCGTCATAGCTTTCCAGACCGGTCACCTGGACCCCCGGCAGACCCGGTTCGACCAGGTACAGCCCGACCTCCCCGCCGGGTTCCAGGGCCGCCACCACAATGATCTCCGCCGTCTCGGCGTAGTCGACGGGCAGCGCCGATCCGGTCAACCGGCCCGCCTCGTCGGCGCCGACCCGCACGCCGCTGCGGTCGTAGCGACCGGCGGGTCCTCGTAGGGCCACCGTGGCCACCAGCGCACCCGAGGCGACGGCGGGCAGCAAGGATGCCTTCTGCGCATCCGATCCCGCCAGCGCCAGTGCCTCGCCCGCGAGTACCGTCGGCAGCCACGGACCGGGTATGACGCCCGCACCGAAGGCACGGGCAACCGCCTGGGCGGCCACCAGGCCGAGCCCCAGGCCGTCGTACTCCTCGGGGACGCATACGGCGAGCCAGCCCTGCTCGCCCATGGCCTTCCACAGCTGCGCGGGATTACCCGTGCCGCCAAGGTCCTCGAACACGGCACGGACGGCGCTCAGGGCGAACCGGTCCGCGAGGTAGTCGCGGACGGCGTCACCCAGGGCGCACTGCTCATCGGTGAGCGCGAAGTGCATGGCTGGAGTCTGCCTAACTGGCCGCTGGGAGTCGCCGACAGCTCATGAAGATCATCGAGGAAGTCCGAGGACCCGCTCGGCGACGATGTTGCGTTGCACCTGCGATGAACCACCCCAGATCGTCACCGAACGCGACCACATCGCCTCCTGCTGCATGGCGCGCAGGTCGGTGTCGGGCCGCGGCCGGGCGAGCGTCGCCTCCGGACCGAGCAGATCGTCGAAGGTCTCCCACAGTTCCTGGTGCGTGTGCGACCACTGCAGTTTGGTCACAGACGACCCGGCCCCGAGGTCCTCCCCCCGTTCGACCTGGGTGAGCACGTGCATCGAGTGGTAGCGCAGGCACTCGAGCTCGACCATCCGGCTGGCGAGCTGCTGACGCAGGATCGGGTCGCCGGTGCGGCCGAAGGTGGCCGCGGTGGCCACGATCTCGTCGAACTGGCGGCGCATGGCGGTGTACTGGACGATGCCAGAGGCTCCACGTTCGAACGAGAGCAACAGCATCGCCGTTGCCCAGCCGTTGCCGACCCCACCGAGACAGTCACCGACCTTCACCCGGGCATCGGTGAAGAACACCTCGCCGAACTCGCTCGCGCCGCTGATCTGACGCAACGGCCGGGCCTGCACCCCATCGGACCGCATGTCGATGAGCAGCATGGAGATACCGCTGTGCCGCTGGGAGCCGGGTTCCGTGCGGACCAACGCGAAGATCTTGTCCGCGTACACGGCATTGGTCGTCCAGACCTTCTGGCCGTTGACGATGAACTCGTCGCCGTCGAGCACGCCGCTGGTGCGCAGCGCGGCGAGGTCCGACCCCGCACCCGGCTCGGAGAAACCCTGGCACCAGATCACCTCGTTGCGCAGCATCGGGCCGACGATGTCGCGCTTCTGCTCGTCGGTACCGATCGCCATGACGGTGGGAGCGAGGAAGGCCAGACCGAGGGCGTTGACCGTGTGTGGCGCCCCGGCACGCTGCGTCTCCGCATCGTAGATCGCCTGCATGCCGGGAGTCCCGCCGCGCCCGCCGTACTCCCGCGGCCAGGAGATACCGGCGAATCCTGCGTCGTATTTACGGCGCTCCCAGTCCCGGCGCAGCTCGAACGCCGCCGCCTCGGGCATAGCCGACCAGAACGACCGGGACCGCCACCGCGGCGGGATGTTGTCCGCCAGCCACGCACGCAGCTCCGCGCGGAACTGTTCCTCCTCGGGGGTGAAACTGAGGTCCATCAGGCGGCTCCTGCGGGCTGGCTGTGCGCAACGCGGCATGCGGAGTTTATTTGCAGCGGGCACGATGTGACGTGTGTCCGCGCCCCACCTTGCATCCGCGCTCCGGAAACGGGGAACACGATGATTGTTCCGGCCCGGCTCAACCCCACCACCCGGGACGACGCCCTGCGCCAGATGGCGACCGACGTCGTCGACGTTGTCGTCATCGGCGGCGGCGTCACCGGTGCGGGGGTCGCGCTCGACGCGGCCACCCGCGGCCTGTCGGTGGCCCTGGTCGAGGCACGAGACCTCGCGGCCGGCACATCCAGCCGGTCGAGCAAACTCATCCACGGCGGGCTCCGTTACCTCGAGCAGCGCAACGTGGCGCTGGTCGCCGAGGCGCTGCGGGAACGGGCACTCCTGCTGGACACCCTGTGCCCGCACCTGGTCCGCCCGGTTCCGTTCATATACCCGATCACCCATCGGATGTGGGAACGCGCCTATGTCGGCAGCGGAATGCTGCTCTACGACACCCTCGGCGGCGGTCGCCGCAACGTGCCGTACCACCGCCATCTGAGCAGGCAGGCCGCGCTGCGCGCCGCGCCGTCCCTGCGACCGGACTCCATGGTGGGGGCGATCCGCTACTGGGACGCCCAGGTCGACGATGCCCGCCACACCATGTTCGTCGCCCGCACCGCAGCCCACTACGGCGCCCTGATCGCCACCAGCGCCCGGGTGACGGGACTGCTGCGGGAGGGCGACCGGGTCAGCGGCGTCCGTGTCGACGACCTCGAGAACGGCGGGCAGATCGACGTCCGGGCCCGCCAGACCATCAACGCGGCGGGGGTGTGGACCGACGACATCCAGGCCATGGCCGGCGGCCGCGGTCAGCTGTCCGTCCGGGTGTCCAAAGGCGTCCACCTGGTGGTACCGCGCGACCGGATCCACTCCACCACCGGGCTGATCCTGCGTACCCGGACCAGCGTGTTGTTCGTGATCCCCTGGGGCTCGCACTGGATCATCGGGACGACCGACACGGACTGGAACCTCGACCTCGCCCACCCGGCAGCCAGCAGCGCGGACATCGATTACGTGCTGAAACACGTCAACCGGGTGCTGCGCACACCGCTGACCAACGAGGACATCACCGGGGTCTACGCCGGGCTGCGGCCGCTGCTGTCCGGCGAGTCCGAGGGCACCTCGCGGCTGTCCCGGGAACACGCGGTCGTCTCGCCGGTGTCGGGCCTGACCATGGTGGCCGGCGGGAAGTACACGACCTACCGGGTGATGGCCCGCGACGCGGTCGACTCAGCCGTCCACGGCATGAACCGGTACGTGCCGGCCTCGTGCACCGAGCGGATCCCGCTTCTGGGTGCCGACGGCTACCAGGCGCTGTGGAACGCCCGGGAGACACTCGCCAACCGCAGCGGGCTGCACGTGGCCCGGGTCGAGCATCTGCTGGGACGTTACGGCAGCCTCACGCGGGAGGTCCTCGCCCTCATCGAGGAGCGCCCCGCACTTGGAGCGCCGCTGCGCGGGGCCAGCACCTACCTTGCGGCGGAGGCCGTGTACGCCGCGTCCCACGAGGGTGCCCTGCATCTCGACGACGTACTGACCCGCCGGACCCGGATCTCCATCGAAGCCTGGGACCGGGGCCTGGAGGCTGCCGCGCACGTCGCCGAGCTGGTCGGACCCGAGCTGGGCTGGGATCATGCGACCGCAGCCGCGGAGATCGAGCACTACCGGGCCCGGGTGGCGGCCGAACGCGAGTCCCAGCGGCAGGCCGACGATCAGACCGCCGACGCGGCCCGACTGGGCGCCCCGGACGTGCGCGGCAGCGGCCGGCTCCGGCCCGCCGCGCCCGAGCCGGCCCTGGGCCTGGGCCTGGGCCTGGGCCGCGGGTAGCGGGTAGCGGGTAGCGGGTAGCGGGTAGCGGGTAGCGGGTAGCGGGTAGCGGGTAGCGGGTAGCGCCAGGCTCGACAAAATACCCGCCGACGATGCTCGCCAGTGGTCTGGAAAATGACAGCGAAAATGTCGCCGCGACGCTGTACAGCCCGTGCCACCGTCCGATGACGGCGAGAAATACGACGATTGCTCCACGCTGTCTACCGAGGTCAGAAGCTGCGCCCGAGGCGGTGACAGACCCCCGCGCCGCACCGAAAATACCGTTCCGGCAATTATGAAATGGCCGTTGAAATACACCGTGCGACAAGATGACGAGCAACAAACGTAAGCCAGCCAACGTATTTCCGGTTGGTAAACACACCGGTAATCTGTCACCATATCCACTGCCGCCGACCGGTGACCCAGGGCATGACCACTAGGCATGCGCGGCATGAGTGGTAGGTTCTTCAGGTAGCGAGACCCCATGTTCGCGGAACACCGGACCGACCCGCCGTGCCTCCCGTTGCGGAGGCTGCCTCTTCTGGAGGTGTGTCTATATACAGATGCCTCGGCGCCGACCAGCAGGCGGGTCACGGCCCGGTTGCGCACGAGGGTGAGCGACCTCAACAGGCGCCGTATTATACGGATCGCCGCATTGCCGAGTACGCCCCCTTGGGCCGGTCTCCCGCATATCGGCCGGTGAAGATCCGGAAGGGACGCTGTACCATCCGAAGCCGGCTTCTGACGAGGGCAAGCCACGGGATAATACGAGGGGAACAGCAACCGGCGTAAACGGGCGCTGTTTTCGCACGGCTACGATCAACAGTAGCTCCGCCCGGAGACGGGAGAAACCCGCCGTGACAATGCACGCGCACCCAGGATGGGATCCGCACAGACTCGGCCAACACCACGACGCGACCGCACGGCCGTTCGCCGAGCAGCTCATGCCCGCGAACACCGACCTCGACCTGCTGTGGACGGGCGACGGTCTGGCCCGAGGGCTTGCGGAGATGACCCATGACAAACGGCCACGCCGCTTTCTCCCGGTGTCAGGACCGTCCCTGGGCTCGGCCGCCGAGCGTTGGCTCACGGCACGGACATGCCGACGTCGGGTCGCCGCGGTCGGTCAGCTTGTCGATGATCCCCTGGTGCACGGTTTTGAAGAGCGCGTCGACGCGCTGCGGCGGATGAGCGACATCCTCGGCGGCACCGACGTGCACGCGCTGTCCATCACCGAGCTGCGCATCACCGTCCGGCTGCTGCGCACCGGCATCCACAACGACATCCATCAGGCTCGGCTGTACGCGGTGGCCGCCGAGCTGGCACGGTTGGCCGGATGGGCCATGTACGACGTCGGGCAGTACGGCGCCGCACAGCGATGCTGGCTGGTGGCGCTGCGGGCCGCCCACGAGGCGGGTGCGCCTGCCCTGGGTGCCAACGTCCTGCGCTGCATGGCGGAACAGGCAACGTGGTACGGGCAGCCGGCCGACGCGGTCACCCTGCTCCAGTCGGCCCAGGCCGGCGCCCGCAGTATGTTGAGCGCCATCGAGCGGGCCGTGATCGCGGCCGATCTGGCCGTCGCCCATAGCCGCACGGGTCACCGCATGGAGGCGGCCGCCGCGACCACGCTCGCCTACTCGCTGATCAACGAGGTCAGCCCGGAGCGGAACCCCCCCTACATGTACTGGGCCGGCCGCAAGGACATCTCGTTCGCCGCCGGCGAGGCCCTGCTCTCCGGCGGCGACCCGGACCGGGCGATACCCCACTTCCAGGCAGCACTCAACGATCTTGACAGCCTCGACGACGAGTTCCCGCGGAACCGGGTCGAGTTCCTGACCAGACTGGGTGTCGCCCATGTCCGCACAGGCGGCGCCGATCGGGCGATCACCCTCGGGCATGAGGCCATCACCCACGCGGCAACCATCGACTCCGGGATGACCCGCCGCGACATCGCCCGTCTCTGTCAGGAGATCGAGCAGGCCGGACATGCCGGCGCGGCCGCACTGGTCGACCATGCCCGGCACACACTCGGCCCGGCGGAGGTGGCCGCGACGTCGTCCTGACGCGATCGCACCCTGGAACTGTTCTCGGAGAACAATCCTGCTCCTTCGAATCCCACCTGACCGGCGTAGCCCGCCATCCAGTTGGCCTGCGAGGGTATGCCCATGACATCGTTCACAGACATTGACCTCCTGCGTGAACTTGAGCCCGTTGCCGCGACCAACCTCGACCGTCACCTGGGTCTGGCGGCCGAATGGATGCCGCACGAGTACGTCCCGTGGAGCCAGGGCCGTGACTTCGACACCCTGGCCTGGGAGCCGAGCCAGTCCAGGCTGTCCGACGTCGCCCAGGTCGCCTTCGAGGTCGGCCTGCTCACGGAGGACAACCTGCCCAGCTACCACCGTGTGATCGCGACGACCTTCGGGCGGGACGGCGCCTGGGGTACCTGGGTGCACCGCTGGACGGCGGAGGAGGGACGCCACGCCATCGCGATGCGGGACTACCTGATGGTGACCCGCGGTGTTGACCCAGTGGCCCTTGAGCGGGGCCGCATGATCCAGATGCAGCACGGATTCGACGGCGACGACAAGACACCGCTGCGCGCCATCGCCTACGTGTCCTTCCAGGAGCTCGCGACGCGGATCAGCCACCGCAACACGGGCCGGTTCACCCAGGACCCCGTCGCGGA
>NZ_CAUVXG010000022.1:30320-31965 GCF_963555885.1 Protofrankia sp. Cr2 | reverse complement strand
TCCGCGACGGTCCAGGCCATCGCCGAGGAGATCATGACGTTCCAGATGCCCGGGACGGGTATCGACGACTTCGATCGCAAGGCCAAGCAGATCGCTCGGGCCGGGATCTACGACCTTCGCATCCACCACGACGAGGTCGTCACGCCACTCCTGCGGCACTGGAAGTTCTTCGACCTCGACGGCCTCGACGCCCAGGCCGAACAGGCCCGCACAAACGTTGCACAGTACCTCGAGGCTGTCGACGGTCTCGCCAGGAAGTACGAGGAGAAGCGCGCGAACGCGCTCGCCGCCGTCCCGGCCTAAACCAGCTGCGCCGCCGACCGGCCACGGAGTGCAGGCCGCGCCCAGCAGGCCGCAGACCGCGCCCAGCAGGCCGCAGACCGCCGGTCACCGATGTGTCGCGTGACCGGCGTCCCGGCGTCCCGGCGTCCCGGCGCCGCGGGCCGTGTGGCATAACGATCAGCAGGAGTCGCCTGCGGTGTGGTGCCGTGGCCGGTGGGCCGCGAGACAATGACGTAGGACCTGCCGGCCCGCCACGGCACCACCCGCCACGGCACGGCACGGCAGCGCCCACCACTGCACCCGCCTCAGCCCAACAACTACGGGAGACCTCGTGCAGCTCGGGATGATCGGTCTTGGCCGGATGGGCGCCAACCTGGTGCGTCGCCTCATGCTCGACGGGCACGACTGCGTCGTCTACGACGTCAACCCCGCGGCAGTGGATCAGCTGGAGGCCGAGGGCGCGACCGGCGCCAGGACGCTCGCGGAGTTCGCGGCGGCGCTGACCGTCCCCCGCGCCGCCTGGGTGATGGTCCCCGCCGGGATCACCGGCGAGACCGTGTTCGCGCTCGCCGAGCACTTCGACGCTGACGACATCATCATCGACGGTGGGAACTCCTACTACCGCGACGATGTGGACCGGGCTGCCGAGCTCGCCGGCCGGCGCATCCACTACGTCGACGTCGGCACGTCCGGTGGGGTCTTCGGGCTGGAACGCGGCTTCTGTCTGATGATCGGGGGCGAGCGTGACGTTGTGACACGTCTCGAGCCGCTGTTCACCACGATCGCCCCGGGGCTGGCGACGGCACCGCGTACGCCGGGTCGCACCGGTGAGCCGAGCCAGGCCGAAAAGGGCTACCTACACTGCGGGCCGAACGGAGCCGGACACTTCGTGAAGATGGTCCACAATGGCATCGAGTACGGGATGATGGCAGCCTTCGCCGAGGGGATGGCCATCCTCAGCAAGGCCGGCATCGGCCGGGAGCATGCCGGTGACCACGACGCCGAGACCACTCCGTTGGCGCACCCTGAGTACTACCAGTACGACCTCGACATCGCGGAGGTGGCCGAAGTCTGGCGCCGGGGCAGCGTGGTCAGCTCCTGGCTGCTGGACCTGACAGCGGCGGCGCTCGTCGAGGACCCGAAACTGGAGTCGTTCAGCGGCCGGGTGTCCGACTCAGGCGAGGGTCGCTGGACGGTACTCGCCGCGGTCGAGGAGGGTGTGCCCGCCCATGTGCTCACCACCTCGCTGTACGAGCGGTTCGCCTCCCGCGGCGAGGCCATGTACGCGGACAAACTGCTCTCGGCGATGCGCAAGCAGTTCGGCGGCCACACGGAGAAACCGATCGGCTGACGCGTATGTGCT
>NZ_CAUVXG010000022.1:13989-30191 GCF_963555885.1 Protofrankia sp. Cr2 | reverse complement strand
AAGTGCTGCTACTTGCCGAGCGACGCTACGTCACCCATGACGATCAGCGGCCGGCTGGCGGGCGACAGCCACGCGAGGATGTCGATGATGCCCTCTCGGGTGACCGCGATGCAACCCTGGGTCGCACCCTTATGATCAACATGTAGCCAGATGCCACCACCGGCCGCCGCGCCGAGGGGACGGTTCGGGTCTGATGGCGGGTAGCCGGGCATCCGGTTGTAGTCGATCGCGACCACGTAGTCGAACGCGACCGCCATGGCCGGCTCACCCGCCTGATAGTAGGACGGCCGGTACTCGTACGGCATCAGCGTGCCCGGGTCGGGTTGACGCCCGCCCGCGGCGGTGAGGGTGAACACACCGACCGGACTGCACAGATCACCATCTCTATGGTCCGACGACCAGCCGTTTTCCGCGTTGCGGCCGGCGAGTGGCGCCGCGACCCGGGTCCACCCGGGACCGCCGTCGGCCCGTTGCCACAATGTGACCGTGTTCGTCGTGGCTGTCTGGTCGGGCGCCGACACCACAATCACCTGACGGTTCACGTCGGTGATCCGCCCGGACATCTCCGCGCCAAGATCAGAAATCGTCGTGTACTCCATCCGGCCGTCCGTGCCTCCCCTCCGCAGCCTGGGGTGCTCTGGGCCAGCCTTCCGGATCTTCACAGGCACCCACGGCGCCCGGACGACGCCCGGACGCGTTGTCCTCCGTCCGGATACAACACCACTATCCGGACCTCCGCCGCCATGCCGGCTCGCCGCCTGGACCGCCCCGCGCACCCATCAAGATCCAAAAAACAGACCCTAGTCCAGGCACATGTAACGCGCCCACGGCGCCTTCGACAAGTGCCGTGGTCAACTCCGTGGTCGCAGAGTCGGTGATTTCGGTCGTGATGGCGACAACTTTCACCTACCGGCAGACGCCGATCGGCGGGAGCGTAGGTGGATTCGGTCGCATGAATGACCCTTCCTACCTACCAATCATCAGATTAACCCGGACCTGGCTGGCCGGTCTCGTCATCCACAGGTTTTTGATCGCCCTTTCGGGCCAGACCGAGGTCGTGCCACCGTAACGGCATGGCTTTTGAGACTAATTCAGCCCATATCCATACCCGTAGCCATACCCAAGGCCATACCCAAGTCCATGGGCATGGTTCCGACTGGGAAAAGATCGCGGAGTCCCAGTGCGGGGTCATCGCGGTGCGCACCGCGCTACGTACCGGCCTAACCCGGTCGGAGATCCGCTGGAAGATCACCAGCGGCCGCTGGCAACGCCCGATGCACGGCGTACTCGTCACCCATTCCGGTCCGGTCACCAGCATCCAGGCGATGTGGGCTGCCATCGAATCGATCGGTCCGGGCGCGGTCCTCGGCGGCGCCTGCGCCGCCTCTTTCGACCGCCTCCGCGGCTTCGACGGCGGGCCGATCATCGTGATCGTCGATGCCACCCGCCATGTCGCTCCCCGACCCGGTGTCAGCATCCATCGGAGCAAGAACCTCGGTTCGGATCACGTACACCCACGGAAAGTGCCGCCCAGGACACGGCTTCCCCGGTCAATCCTGGACATGGCCAACTGGGCCGCGGACGACGACGACGCCCGCGCGGCCCTGGCCGCCGGTGTCCAGCAGCGGCTGGTCACCGTCACCGACCTTCGTCGCGCCATGGAAGGACGCGGACCGCTACGCCGCCATGCCCTGATCGTCGACACCCTGAGCGACCTTGACGACGGCGCACACTCGGTAGCTGAAATCCTGTACCGGAATATCGAAAAACGCTTCGGGCTGCCCCCCGGCCAACGGCAGAAGCAGATCGACGCCGGCGGCCGGCGTTATCTCGACGTCTGGTACGAACCGTGGCGGGTCTGGGTCGAAATCGACGGTGGGTATCACCGGGAAGCACAGCACTGGTGGAGCGATCTGGCCCGGCAGAATGCCGGCGTCCTCCAGGACCGCATGATCCTCCGCTTCCCCGTTCACGCACTGCGGAGCCAGCCGGAACACGTCGCCGGTCAGGTTATGACAGCGCTCCGCCAGCGCGGGTGGGACCCGGATCTTTAGAACGACCGGCAATAGGGACGCGGCGGGGCGGGGCCGGGCGCGGTTAGGTGGACAACGTCACCATGACGGCCGATTCCACCTACCGTCGGACGACATTCGGCCGAACGGTAGGTGGAATCGGTCATCAGGACGGCGTCAACGACCTACGCCTGGTCGGCGATGGGGAGGTAGAGCCGCCCGCCATGGGCGGCGAACTCCTCGGCCTTCTCCCGCATCCCCGCCTCAACGGCCTCGGTGGTGTCCAGCCCGTGGTCAGCGGCGTACTTACGCACGTCCTGGCTGATCCGCATCGAGCAGAAGTGCGGGCCGCACATCGAGCAGAAGTGGGCCGCTTTCGCCGGCGCCGCAGGCAGCGTCTCGTCATGGAACGCCTCGGCGGTTTCCGGGTCGAGCGCGAGATGGAACTGGTCGGCCCAGCGAAAGTCGAACCTGGCGTCGGAGAGGGCATCGTCCCACGCCTGGGCGCCCGGATGTCCCTTGGCGAGATCCGCCGCATGTGCGGCGATCTTGTAGGCGATCACGCCGGCCTTCACGTCGTCGCGGTCGGGCAACCCGAGGTGCTCCTTGGGCGTGACGTAGCAGAGCATCGCCGTGCCGTACCAGCCGATCATCGCGGCACCGATCGCGGAGGTGATGTGGTCGTAGCCCGGCGCGATGTCCGTGGTCAGCGGCCCGAGGGTGTAGAACGGCGCGTCGTGGCACAACTCGCTCTGCAGCTCCATATTTTCCTTGATCTTGTGCATGGGGACGTGCCCCGGGCCCTCGATCATGACCTGGACGTCGTGCTCCCACGCCACGGAGGTCAGCTCCCCCAGCGTTGCCAGCTCCGCGAGCTGGGCGGCATCGTTGGCGTCCGCGATCGACCCGGGCCGCAACCCGTCCCCGAGGGAGAACGTGACGTCATAGGCGCGCAGGATCTCGCACAGTTCGGCGAAGTGGGTGTAGAGGAAGTTCTCCTCATGGTGGGCCAGGCACCAGGCTGCGAGAATCGAGCCCCCGCGGGAGACGATCCCGGTCTTGCGCCGCGCGGTCAGCGGGACGTAACGCAACAGCACCCCGGCGTGGACGGTCATGTAGTCCACACCCTGCTCGCACTGTTCGATCACGGTGTCCCGGTAGACCTCCCAGGACAGCTCCTCGGCCTTACCCCCGGCCTTCTCCAGCGCCTGATAGATCGGCACGGTTCCGATGGGCACCGGCGAGTTCCGGATGATCCACTCTCGGGTGGTGTGGATGTCACGTCCGGTCGACAGATCCATGACGGTGTCGGCACCCCAGCGGGTCGCCCACACCATCTTGTCGACCTCCTCCTCGATGGAAGAGGTCACAGCCGAGTTCCCGATGTTCGCGTTGATCTTCACAAGGAAGGCGCGGCCAATCGCCATCGGCTCGGACTCCGGGTGGTTGGGGTTCGCCGGCAGCACCGCCCGGCCAGCCGCGATCTCCGCGCGCACGGTATCGACGGGCAGCCCCTCCCGCAGCGCCACGAACTGCATCTCCTGCGTGACTTCGCCACGGCGAGCGTACGCCAGCTGGGTGACGGCCCGCCCGGACAGTGCCCGGCGAGGTGGCCGCGCCCGCAGCCCTTCACCGTCACGGATCACGAGCCGGGTGCCCGGAACGGTCTCGGTGCCGCCCTGAACGAACTCGGTGTCGGCCCGAGCAGCGATCCAGGTGTCGCGCAAGGGTGCCAAGCCCTGGCGCACGTCGGTGACCTGATCGGTGTCGGTGTACGGACCGGATGTGTCATACAGAATCACACTGTCACCGGTGGACAGCACGACCTCACGCATGGGCACCCGCAGGTCGTCCGCGGAGCCGACGAGGTAGGTCTTGCGGCTGCCCGGCAGGGGGCCGGAGGTCACCGGCACGGCTTTGGCGCCGGGTGCGCCGCCGGGTACCGAACCGGGCACAGCGGCCGGCACGGGTGCGGACGTCGAAGCGGATCGGTCAACAGGCAGCACCACAGCGATGGCTCCCTACGCCGGCATTATCCGGACAGGTTCGGCGGTCGGCGGCACCCGGGTGTGACCCCAACCGCCCTCTCAGCCTCCTTGTGGCGGAAGCTCCCGCGTTGACGTTGGATGATGTGAACGGTACGGCAGCCCGTGCGCTGCCGCCACCGAATCGGCAAAACACCACCGACGACCTCAGCGTGTGTCACAGCGTCACCCAGTGCGGACGTCAGGTGAGATGTGTTCCGCAAGAGGGTAGGCACCTGGGGTTGTCCTGCGCAGTGCGGCCGCGCCGGCTCTCCTCTTCCGCTGGGAGCACAGATGATTCTGCTGCCATTGCTGTTCTTCTTCATCGGAATCTTCATTGTCGGCCTCGTCCGTGACTGGCGGGATGACGCGGCGCCCGGAGCAGTCGATTCGGGCAGACAGCGACCGGACACCCGCACAACGACATAGGGGTTCAATCGGCATGACAGCCCGGCCGGCATAACAGCAAGGCCGACATGACGGCCCAAGCGGCCCAAGCGGCCCAGCCGGCCGGCCGGCCCAAGCGTTCAGAAGTCCTTTCGGGCGACCACCCGAAAGGCGTTCGCACGGCGTCCACCATGAAACACCGGCTGCAGCAAGAAATCCATCGCGGCCGCCGCCAGAAAAAGCGGCGTGGCCAGAACCAGCGCGCTGCCACGACGCAACCTCCGCCAGCCGGTCGGCCCGTCGGGCAACCACGGCGACCTCGGGTCCGGCGCCAGCCACTGCAGGGCAAGGTGAACAGCGGCGGTGAGGTCGCCCGGTCGGTGCACCCGGCCGAACCGTAGCGCGACCGGCCGCAGGCCGCGTTCGGCCAAGGCCGCGGTCAGATTGTCTGGGGTCGGCAGGTGCAGATGCCGGGGGACGGACCAGCCCACCCAGAAACGCCCGAGGAAACCCGCGGCCGGGCACTGGGTATTCGGCAGCTCAAGCAGGAGATACCCCCCGGCGACCAGCGTCTTGGCCGCCAGGTCGAGTTCGAGATACGGGTCGCGGACGTATTCCAGATACCGGAACATGCTGACAACGTCGTAACGACCGCCCAGTTCGGGGGCACGGTCGGCGAGAGTTCCCCGGAACGCATGATCAACCCACCCGCGGCACCCGGCCTCGGTAACACCCGGCGATGTGTCCAGCCCGTCGAAAACGGTGTCGGGCCAGATATCCCGAGCAAGATCACAAAAGCGACCGGAACCGGTACCCACATCGAGCCAGGACCGTGGAGCGGCAAAGGGCCGTTGCATCTCAGCGCGTTCCCGGTATACTCGAATGCCGCCGGAAAAATATCCGACAGGACCGCCAACCAGGTCCTTGTGCACACCGTCACAGTCATTGTTGTGCTCGTCTCCCGGATACGCGCCGGAATCCGGTGGAAAGCCATCTCGAAGACGTTCGTGGTCGCGGCCGAAAAAGTCGCTGCCCGCATTCGTCAACCGCGGGTTGACAAAGACATGACCACACCCCCTGCACCGCTGCAACCGGAAACGGCCGGGCTTGCGCTGCTGGAGGTCTCGCGACTCAAGGCGGGTCACCAGGTCAGGCGATCCGCACCACGGACAGGTTTCCCGAACAGGTTCCAGGAGGGTCTCGATTCCCTCCCCAAGCCGGTGCTGAAGTGAGTCGCGGCACCGGACAGCCGCGATCCGGGTATCCTTTTTTGCCCCATCCACGGACAGTCCAGAAGACTTCCGCGCTTTTTTCTGCGCAGCGGTGCGGCGACCGTTCCTGGCCGCGGCGATGACGAATGCGACACCGGCGAGAATCCGAACGACCGGGCTGCGCGCAAGGTCGCGTGGCCGCAACGGCACCCGTCCGGCACAGACGAAGAACGGCTGTAACCAGAAAAGGACGGTGGCCACCAGTGCCCAGCGCAGGTTGACGGATCCACCGCACACCATGGCGATGTCCCGAAACGTCGGGGCGAGCAGGTTCAACGGCTTACCGCGGTAGGTCCGTTTCTGTACGCGCGCCCGGCTGACCGGATCATCCCGGGCGGCGCTCAGCCCAGGTACGACCACGAGATCCGTACCGATGGTCGCATGATTCTTCAACCGGGCGATGATGTCGACGAGCTCGACCGGATCGAATCCCTCCCGCTGGTGGATGCCGGCCCGGTCCAACAGCTCCGCGTCCGCGAGGATCGCCTGGAACGCTCCACGGCCGGCAGCGCCGCGGTCGCTCCGGTAGGTCCGGGTATCGACCATCCGGGCGACGTCGAGCGCGCGTTCGACCGGCAGATCAGCGGGGATGAGGTCGAGTACCCGCAGGCGTTCGCGACTGGCGTGGTTGCTCACGGCGCGGCGCGCGGCGGCGGTGAGCCGGACGTCACGGGCGACCAGGAACTCGTGGCGCGGATCCACCGGGCGGCCGCTGGCTGGCACCGTGTCCAGGCGACGGAGCCGGCCACGCAACCGTAGCCCGTTCGCGATGATCCCGACACACATCAGGATCGGCAGCCACCACAACATCGCCCGGCATCGCCTCCTGACCGGGCTACATCTTCCTGACAGGGCTAAACCATCGTGATAGAGCTAAACCATTTTCAGCAGGTGGTCCGCGGCGGCCTTGACTCCGCCGGCCGTCGTGAAATCCTCGCGTAACCGCCCGGCGGCCGTGCGGAAAGAGGAGTCGTCCAACACCGACAGGATCGACTCACGCAACGCGGGCGCGCTCACCCGCCCGAACCGGACCCGCAGACCGGCGCCAGCGCGTACGACCTGCTCGCCGATGATCGGCTGGTCGTCCCGGACCGGCGCGACAACCAGTGGAACCCCGTGCGCGAGCGCCTCGCAGACGGTGTTGTTCCCGCCGTGCGACACCACCGCGGACAATCGTGGCATCAGCTCGACCTGCGGCACGTAGGGCAGCAGGAGAACATGGTTCCGAACAGCGCCGCCCTTGATGTCACCCTTGATGTCACCGCGCGCGACGTCCGGTCCGAACTCGCCGAATTCGGCCACACCGTTTGTGGCTGCATTCACTGTCCCGGGCGGCGCCACCACTATCGCCTGCAGCCGATGCGCGAGCGAATCAAGGGCCTCCACCGCGACCCGCAGAAATCGCCCGCCGGCATCGCGGGTCACTGTCCCCAACGAGACGAGCACAAGCTCGCGCTGCGGGTCGAGCCATTCCCAGGGGAAGGCTGGCGCCGGTCGACGCCAGCCGGCCGGCGTCCCGATAAAGACGTAATGCCCGGGGAAGCCAGCCGTCCGCAGCATCTGCGGCACGGAACAGATCAGGGTCAGCTGGTCAGAGAACCGCAGATCGCCGACGCGCGCGTCGTGTTCTGACACCCCCTGGGCACGCTGGAAGTCACGTAAAGTATCGACGACCCACTGTCCGACCCCGGCAAGCACGTCATACGGGTCGTCCAGTTCCGCGGACGTGGTCGCCAGGGTCGCCCATGCCAGGCCGCGACGGCGGGCGACCAACGCCGCACCGATCGCCTGCTGGTCCACCACGAGCACGTCCGGCGCGAACTCGTCGACCAGAGCCTCCACGTCAGCGACCATCGAAGCGGCCAGCGGGATGAGGAAGTCCTCCCACAGGAACTTCAGGGACGCCGGCCCACGCAGCTTCTTCGACTTCTCATCGATGGCAGCCTTTTCAGCGCTGGACAGTTCGCCCGTCAGCGGAAGCAGGGCGAGTCCGGGTGGCAGCAGCGGCCCGATCACACCGGCGTGGCCGGCGATGGCAGTGTCATGACCGCGTTCGGTGAGTTCACCGGCGATTCCAGCGGCCGGGTTGACATGCCCGGTCAGCGGCGGCACGACAAACAGAAAGCGACTCACGCGGATGTCACCGGGCCGGCGTCGGCCGCTGCATGATCCGCCCGTTGTGTGCCGTCCGGTTTCGGGCTGTTGAGATCCGCCGGCGGGGTCATCAACGTCACCCACTCGGGGGTGTCGAATGCCCGCCCAGGGCCGCGGGTGTAGGTCGGCATCGACTGCTCGCGGTCGAACAGCCACCACCGCATCAGCCTGCGCAGGTATTCGGCGGCCTCGCGCAGCACGGCGTGTGTGTGATGTTCCAGGATGACCAGCGTGCAGTCGCCGACAAGCCTGGTGAGCCCCTCGGCCTGACCGATGATGTCGGAGTTGCCGCCATAGACCGCGAGTACCGGTATATCCAGGCACGCCAACCGCTCGGGCGAGAAGGCGACGGTGGCGAGCATGTCCTGCGCGATCGAGGTGTCCCGAAGCAGTGACTGGGCGCTTCGGGTGATCCGGCTGATAGCCCGTCCGGCGGACTCTGCCAGCCACTGTTCGACCTCGACGTCGGAGAGCCCGACCAGAACCTGCGTAAGCGACCTGGCCATCTCGGCGCCGAGGCCGTCGATGAGGAACGGCGGCTCGATCAGCGTGAGGCTCGCGACCTGCTCAGGAAACTCCAGCCCGTAGGTGAGCGCCATGGTGGCCCCATAGCTGTTGCCGACCAGGTGGACGGGACTGTCGACACCGAGTGCCTCGAGCATCGCCGCCAGATCCGCCATCGAGTTCGCCATGCCGTAGCCGGCCGGAGTCCGCTCGCTGCGCCCGTGACCCCGAAGATCATAACAGATCACGTCAGCACCCGCGTGGGCGAGACTGTTACCGAGCGAGAAGTAGAAACTGGACATGTTGTCCATGACCATGCCGTGCACCGTGACGACAACGGGCGACCCCGGTTGCGGGCCACCGTTGGGTGGCAGCCGCTGGACGTGCAGCCGGACGCCGTTGGCAAGAATCTCGGCCACTGCTACGACCGTGGGGCCGTGAACGCTTCGAGGACTTCGGCCTCCGGGCGCGCGATCTGACGATCGTCGCGCGCCCTTCGGCCCTCCAGCGCCCCGGGGACTTCGGCCGCCGGGCGCGCGATCTGACGATCGTCGCGCGCCCTTCGGCCCTCCAGACAGTCGGCGATGTAGGAGACCACCTGTCCGACCTTCATGTTGATGACCTCGTCAACACCCATGCCGGCGAGAAAGCCGACGAAGTCGACCATGTCGCCATAGCGTTCCCGCATCCGATCGGCAAGAGTGACGAACTCGATGCTCTCCAGTTCGAGGTCGGTGTTGAACGACGTCTCCATCCCGATTTCCAGATCGATGACATATTCCTCGCCGATGATGTCACGCAACAGCGCCGCCACCTCACCGAGGACCCGGGCCTCGACCACAGCCCGGCCGCCGGCCGGCGCCTCGTCGGGAACCAGCGCGTACTCGGTCGTCATGTTCATACTCCTTCGCCGCCTTTTATACCGCTTGCATCGGTGCTTTCATTCTTACTTTCCAAGCAGCCTTCCAGTTCGCTTTCTGTTTTGCTTTTTCCGTTACCCGCTTCGGTGTTCCACCGGCTTCCGCGGGCCGCTTGCTCGACCGCCGGCGAGGTCCATGCCACGACATACCGATCCACCTCAGCCCGGTCCGCCTCAGCCCGGTCCGCCTCAGCCCGGTCGGTGGACCCGGTGACCGCCGTGGACCCGGTGACCGCGCGTTCGGGCACAGACTCGCCGGCCGCGTCGATCAGCTGGTGGGCGACCCAGCGTACGTGCACTCGCGGAGCGTCCACGCGGACTCGGAGATGACCAGGTGCCACCGTGTCCACGACGAACCTCTTCGGCTGGCCCGCCAATCCGACGCCGTCCGCCTTCGCCACCGCTTCCTTCGCGGTCCAGAACCGGGTGAACCACAGTGCGCGCCGGTCCGGGTCGGCGCCGGCGACCTCCGTGAGAAGGACCTGTTCGGTATCGGCAAGGGCCAGCGTCTCGACGCCCGGCGCGCGCGGCGCCACCCGCTCGATGTCGATGCCGACATCACCCTCGGGATGCACCAGCGCCACACCGAGGAATCCCGTGTGGGCCAGCGAGACATATGGCGGCGCCGCGATCGGCGTGCCGCCACGGCTGGGCAACCGATCGATCACCGGCCGGCCGGACGCCTCGTTCGACACGCCGATCTCGATTCCCCACACGTCACCGGCGCCGCCGTCCCAGAGCCAGTGGCGGACGGCGTCCTTCGCCGCGATCCGTCCAACCAGCCACTGCCGCGCAGCCTTCGGATTCCTGGCGGCAAGCGCTGCCCGCTCATCGGCGTCGAGGTGGTAACGCAGGATCAACTCGCGGGATGCGGCGTCGTGCCATCGTTCCCGGACGAACACCCATCCGCCCTCGGCGCGCTCGGCGATCGCGCTGCGCGCCGGACTCAGCGCCATCGACCACGTCACGTCATCCTGGGAGAACCGCCGGTCCGCCCATCCCTCGATCACCGCCCACACCGTGCCGTCCGCGGCCCGTATCTCCAGGTCGGCGGTGACGGTCGTGTCCCCCACGTCGCGCACCCACACAGTGCCGGTCAGCCGTTCGCCTACCGCCGGATGCGGGCCGAAGAACCGCACGGAGCGCATGGTCGCGGGCAACAGGAGCCAGTCCGTCCTGAGGTACTCCATCGGCCAGTACCCGAACAGCTGGCCGGCGGTGTCCAGGAGCGCGCCGGGAGCCTCGGTGACGACGAACTCGCCGTGCACGCCATTCGGGGAGATCGGCCCTACCGCGACCAGGCCCTGGAAGCCGGGCCCGTGGAACAACCGTCCGCTCCGGTAGATCGACTGTCCGTCGACCACCTCGCGTCGCAGGTCGGGCAGTGGTTCATCGGACGGCGTCGGCGGCGCCGGGTAGTCGTCGCCAAGGATGACCGTGCCGCGTGCGTACCCCTCGATGTTGACCATCACCGCGTCCGACCCGACGGCTGCCGTGGTGATGGTCACCTCGACCGCCGGTGCGATCGCGAGCCAGCGCAGCGCCCGGATGTCGGTCAGCCCGAGCGCCACCCGACCGGGCGCGAACGCCCGCGCCTCATCGATCATCATCTCGAGCAGGGTGGTCATCGGGATCACCGGGAAGCGGTCGGCGAGATGCGGCCACCCCGGCGGCTGGCCGTAGAAGCAGTGATCAATGATGTACGGCATGGTTTCGATCGACAGTGTCCGCCGGACCCTGCGCGGCGCCCCCGGCTGCGCGGCCGGGGTCTGCGCGGCCGGGGTCTGCGCGGCCGGGGTCTGCGCGGCCGGGGTCTGCGCGGCCGGGGTCTGCGCTGCCCCCGGAGTCGCGGCCGGCGACTTTCTGGCCGCCCACCGTCCGACGACAGTCGAGACCATCGCGTTCGTGTCCGCCATGAATGCGGCGAATTCGGCAAGAACGGGATGTTCCGCCTGGTCGGCAAGCTGGTCGGCAAGGTTGCCGGCAACCTTGTCGGCATGCGGCCGGGCAGGCTCGGGCAGCGGTGCCAACGCGGCGGCCCGCTCGCCCAGCCGGATCAGTGGCGCGCCCAGGTTGAGCAGCATCGGTCTACCGCGCCGCGCCCGGCTGGCCGTCGACCCCGACCCGGCAACCGGCGCTGCCACCGACCCTGCAACGGCCCGGTCCACCGTCGGCAGCAGGTCCATGCGTGGGGAGGCTCCCTCAACCCAGAGCGCTGCCGCCACCCGCCGCAACTGGTCGAGACCGCTACGTTTCGGGGTGTTCGTGACGACGGTCAGGTAGTCGGCGCGCGCCATTGTGTCCTGCACGAAACCGGCGATGCTGCCCGTGCCCACCGCAACGAACACCCGCACACCCGCGGCATACAGCGCTTCGATGAGTGCACGAAAACGGACCGGCTCCAGCAGATGGCGCGCGAACAGGTCACGAACGGCGGCAGGATCCTGCGGGTACGGTGCGACCGTCGTCGCCGACCAGACCGGCACCGTGGCTGTGCCGATCGGGGTCCGCGCCACGTCCGTGCGCACCCGGCCCAGATAGGGCGCGAAGAACGGGGAGTGGAAGCCGGACCGGAACGGCAGTATCCGGCACAGCACGCCCTGGCTGTGCAGCCGCTCAAGAACGGTCGTGACGCTGCGGCGCCCCCCACAGATGATCGACTGATGGGGACAGTTGTCATGGGAGATCACCACATCCGACAGTCCGTCGATGGCTGCGACGGCCTGGGACACCCCGCACCCCAGCGCACCGAAGACCACACCGGGCACATCGAGAGAACTCGGATCGAACGAGTTGATGAACCTGTCCACGAAGTCGTCGGCGATCAGTCCAGCGGAGATCATCGCATTCCACTCGCCGATGCTGTGACCCCCGAGGACGTCCGGGACGATCCCCAACCGGCGCAGTGCCACGTCCAGGATGCGTCCCACCTCGACGCTGGCGACACCGTGCGTGCCCAGTACCCCAGTGCTGGCGTCGACGGTGCCGGCGTCGACCGCCCGGTGCGGCAGGGCGAAATGCGCGCGGACGTCGTCCACCCGCGGGTGGAACCCGTCCTCCAGACCGCAGAACAAGAAAGCGATCTTACCCGGCCCTGCAGTGCCGTCAGGCTGCACCAGCGCACGCCCCCCCAGCAGGGGCGATGCCGTGAACCACAGATCATTGCGGCCACGCCAGGCGGTACCACGCTCCACGACCGTCCGGGCAAGCGCAAGCCGCCGGCTGTCCGGTGCGACGATCGCGAGCCGGTACGGACCCCCGGTGGGCATGTCGCCGGCATCGTCGCGGGCGAGCAGCTCCTCGTCGGGCGCGGCGAGCGCACGGGCCAACGCCGCGGCGCTCGCCCCGGCGACCAGCAGGACCCGCTCGGCACCCTGCTCCGGGCCGCTGCCGGGCTCCCTGGTCGAAACGCGGGCCGAACCGGCGGCCGAAGCGGCAGTGGCGCCCCGCACCGGAAACGCGATGGACGGCGCATTCGACGGCGACGGCGCCTCTTCGACGACGACATGGGCGTTGATACCGCCGAACCCGAACGCATTCACACCGGCCCGCCGCGGGACGCGCTCCGGTGCCTCCCATGTGGTGGCTTCGTGTATCGGTTCGAATCGGGTGCTCGCCAATGCCGGATGCGGCTGCTCGCAGTGCAGGGTCGGCGGCAGTGTCCGGTGGTGCAGCGCCAGGACGGCCTTGATGAGCCCGGCGGCGCCGGCCGCGGGCATGGCATGACCGATCATGGACTTCACGGAACCGATTCCGATCGGCGGAGCGCCCGCGGCGCGGCCGAACACCCGTCCCAGGGTGGCCAGTTCCGCCGCGTCCCCGACCGGGGTGGCGGTCCCGTGGGCCTCGACGAGACCGAGCGCACCGGGCGCGGTCGGGTCCAGCCCGGCGTCGGCCCAGGCCCGCTCGACGGCCAGGATCTGCCCCTGCTGCGACGGCGCGAGCAAGGTGGACGACCGTCCGTCACTGGAAACACCGCAACCGCGGATCACAGCGTAGATGCGGTCACCGGCACGTTCGGCGTCCGCCAGTCGCTTCAGTACGACCATCCCGACACCCTCGCCGATCAGGATGCCATCGGCCCGCCGGTCGAACGGCCGGATCCGCGAGCTCGGGGACAGCGCACGCAGCAGCGAGAAGACGCTCCAGAATGTCACTTCCTGGGCGAGATGCACGCCACCCGCGATCATGGCGTCCGCTCGGCCGCCCACCAGCTCGCGCACGGCCGTGTCAAGCGCGATCAGGGACGACGCGCATGCCGCGTCCAGCGTGTATGCCGGGCCATGAAGGTCGAGCCAGTTGGCGATGCGCGAGGCAGCCAGGTTCGGCACCAGGCCGATCGCGGCCTCCGGACGGTCCGGACCAAGGGTTTCGACGAACGCGGTGCGGACCGCGGCGAGCTGGTCGGTCGTCAACGTGGGGACGAGTTCCCTCAGCGTGGTGACGAGCTGGGTGGAGACCTTGACCCGCTGGTCCAGCCGGGCAAGACCCGCGGCGAGGTAGCCGCCGCGCCCCAGTACCACCCCTGTCCGGCCACGATCGCCGAGTGTGTCGGCGCCCCCGGCGTCCGCGACAGCCTCGGCTGCGACCCGCAGCGCCAGCAGCTGATCGGGCTCGGCCCAGTCCACCGCCAGCGGCATGATCCCGAACTCGACCGGGTCGAAGGTCGCGAACTCCTCCACGAAGCCGCCGCGCCGACAGTAGATCCGATCGGCGGCGACCACCGGTTTCACCCCGGAGCCGGCTTCACCACCCGGTGCATCGGCACCGGATGCACCACCACCGGATGCACCGGAGCCAGCCGCGGAATCCGGATGAAAGAACTCCTGATCCCAGCGCCGCGGTGACACATCCCGGACCGCGTCCACCCCGCTGACGATGTTGCTCCAGTAGGTGGCGAGGTCACCCGCACCCGGGAACACCGACGCCATCCCGACGACCGCGATCGCCGACTTCACGCGAGCGCCTTTCTAGCGGGCCGAAGGCGATGCGATCGTGGTTCTGTCGCATCGCCGGAGGCCGTACTCCCAGGTGAGCGACAGGGCCAAAGGCGATGCGATCGTGGTTCTGCCGCATCGCCGGAGGCCGCACTCCCAGGTGAGCGACAGGGCCAAAGGCGATACGATCGTGGTTCTGCCGCATCGCCGGAGGCCGCACTCCCAGGTGAGCGACAGGGCCGAAGGCGATGCGATCGTGGTTCTGTCGCATCGCCGGAGGCCGTACTCCCAGGTGAGCTAGAGTTCGACATCCGCGATCCCAAAACCGGAAAATCCGTCATCGAGCGCCCCGGGCAGGCCGCACATATACACCACTTGCGGAACATCGACATCAGCGGCCAGCTCACGCAGGACGGCGACGACCCCGGCGTCCGGATCGATCAGGCCGATACCCCGACGGGCATACTGACGTTCCAGCTCGGCGGACACCATGCCCCTACCGACGTCCGCATCGCCGGCTTCAATACCGGCTTCGCGATCGGATGCGCGACCGGACGAGCCCCATGGCCCCCAGTCCAGGGACACGACTCGGCCATGAAAACGCCGTGACCAGGCATGGGCGCAGGTGTCCAGAGCATCGTTGGCCGCGGAGTAGTCAACCTGACCCCGGTTACCGAACACCCCAGCCACGCTGCCGAACAAGACCAGAAAATCAAGGTCGGGACGTAGCGCGTCGACAAGCGTCCGGGCACCTTCAACCTTTGTCGCGAAGACCCGGTCGAACGACTCCGCCGTCTTATGCCGCAGCAGCTTGTCCTCAACGACCCCGGCGCCGTGTACGACCCCGTCAATCCGGCCACGGTCTGCATACACCGCCGCGACGACCTGGCGCAACGCGTCGGCGTCCCGCACGTCCACCGCGTGGTATCGAACGTAGGACGCGGTCTGGGTGAGAGCGGCGACGGTGGCCCGCACTTCCCGCTCCGCCAGCAACCGGGCCACCCTGGCCTCGATTTCGGCCGGGCGACGCACGCCCGTGTCGATCAGGGCCCGGCGCAACCGCGCTGCGTCCGGCGCGGCGGCGGTTGCCGGGTCCTCCGGCGCGGCCGGCAGCACGGTTCGGCCGATCAGTTCGATCCCACAACCGGTGGCGCGGGCGAGAGCCAGCGCCACCCTGGCTGTGATACCGCGGGCACCACCGGTCAACAGCACGACCGAGTCCCGGCCGAGCGCGGGCACGCCCACGACGGTCGAGGACAGTTGCGCGGGCACCACCCGCGGAGTTGAGCGGACCCCATGACGGTAGCCGACCACGACAGGGGCATCCGGTGTGAGGAGCTCGGTGAGAAGGTACTCGGCGAGCCGGGTGGGGGCCTCCTTGGGATCAAGATCCACCGCCCGGACGAGCACGTCGGGCATCTCCCGCGCAAGGGTGCGCACCAGCCCGGCCATCCCGATGCTCGGACCAGGTTCATCGCTCGCGGACCGACCGAAACTGCCGCCGCTGCCGGTCGCGATGACAAGGCGGCGGGTACCGCCCCCGAGCGCCGCCCGGATCGGACCGTACGCGGCGGGCAGGGCCGGTGGGGCATCCCGGTCCACCGGCGACACCCACAGGACGCCGTCCGCCCCGACACCGGTCGCGAGCTGATCTGCGAGCACTTCGTCGGCTGCGGAAAACATCCGCACGGCCGCGCCGTACTGCTCCAGCATGGTCGTCAGTGCCAGCCCGATACCCAGTCCACCCTCGACGACGGCGAACCGGGAACCCGACAACGATCCGACCCCGGTGTTGCTCTCGCTCGCGGCGAGGGTCTCCGCGAGCGGGCGCGGCGACGGCAGTGCGACAACGTCGACGACGAACCGCCGCAGCGATGCAACGCCCGGCTGCTCACGATCCGCATGCGCCAGTAGCCTGCCCGGGTCGATGTAGACGGTGTCGACGTCGACGGTGGAACCGATGTTCGTGGCCCCCCGCGCCTCCGTACCAGGGG
>NZ_CAUVXG010000022.1:11351-13593 GCF_963555885.1 Protofrankia sp. Cr2 | reverse complement strand
GGTCGACGGCCGGGTCGACGGCCGGGTCGGACACCGCATCAGCGTTGGAACCTGGCCGGGTGACGATCCAGTCAACGATCCCGCGGACGGTCCTGACCTGCGCCAGCTCCTCGACCATCGCATCGGCGAGATCCTCGGCGACGGTCATGCCACCGCTGGCACCGGCAAAGGCGCCTCCCGCCAATCCGACGCGTGCTGTCAACGCCCCCAGGATCTCCATTCTCTTGATCGAATCAATACCCAGATCAGCCTCAAGATCCAAATCTGATTCCAGCATCTCCGGCGGATAACCCGTGGCCGCGCAGATCACATCCACGACCAGACCCAGGACCACAGGCGGATCCAGGACCACAGGCGGATCCGGCACGGACGCCGCCGGTTGCACCGACGCCATCGGGGCCACCCCGGGACCGCCCAGATCAGGGGGCCCCGGCTGGGCCGGTACCAGCGCATGGCGCCCTTGGACGGGGAGGATGGGCGCAGTCGGCACCCGGATCGGCTCCCGGGTGGACTCCGCGCCTTTCCGTTCTCCCGCCGCGGCTGAGGCACCGAGGTAGCCGAGCATGACATCGCGTTGCGCGGCGACCAGCTCCCGGGTGGCGCGCAGAAACTCAACCATGGTGGCGTCTATCGAGGCGTCCGCGGCGGTCACGTCCGCGGCGGTCACGTCCATGCCGGCCACGTCCATGCCGGCCACGTCCATGCCGATGTTGGTGGGCAAGTCCTGCGACGGGATGTTTCCTTCTCCCACCGGCATTTCTTCCACCGGAGGCGATCCCACCGCCCCGACCGCCCCGACCGCGGATCCCACCGACGGAGGCGCCAAGGGGTGGGGCACCGACCGGGACGCCTCGATCGCCGATGGGACGGGCCCGATGCCCCCCAGCCGGGTCAGCTCATCCGCGGGCCGCAGCCCGCCGGGCAGATGACGTCCATCGGAGGTCCGCACCAGGTGGCCGTCGACCAGCCACGCGGGTCGGCGTGGGCAGCTCGCGGCTGAGACCGGACGTATGTCCCGCCCGGCGAACAGCGGCGTCGTGTCCACCGCGACACCCGCGGCGGCAAGCTCAGCCAGCGCGAGCAGAAGCCGGCGGATCCCGGGTTCGCCGGCAACGTCCGTGGCGAGCGCCGTATGCGGGCGGCCGGTGAGGATCCGGCCGGTCAGCCCGGTGAGAACCCGGCCCGGCCCGACCTCAACGAAGATCCGTACACCGGCCGCGTACATCGCCTCGATCTGGTCGACGAATCGGACGGGCCGCGCGACCTGACCGGCGAGCGCCTGTCGTACCGCGTCGGGGTCCTGCTCGTACGGCTGGGCGGTGGCATTCGACCAGACCGGGACCGTCTGCTCGCCGACCGCAACCTTGTCCAGCTCCGCGCCGAACGTCTCGACCGCGCCTGCAACGACCGGGCTGTGGAACGCGCACGCCACCGGGATCCGCCGGGCCGTCAGCCCGGCGGCCTCAAGGCGTCCGACAGCAAGGTCGAGCGCGTCCGTCGGACCGGAGATCACGGTCTGGTCCGGTGCGTTGTGGTTGGCGATCACAACCTCGGCCAGCTCCGTCCCGCCAGCGGCCAGGACCTCCTGAACACGCCCGGCCGCGACGGACACCGCGGCCATCGCTCCCGGGTCGGCGGTCGGCGAGAAGGCGTCGGCCGCGCCAAGGATGGCATCCGCCCGCGCCGCACTGAGCAATAGAAGATCATCAATGTGGATGGCCCCTGCCGCGCACAGGGCGAGCAGTTCACCGTAGCTGTGGCCGCCGAGGTGATCAGGACGGATGCCGAGCCCGGTGAGGATCTCGTGCATGGCGAGCCCCGCCATCCCGAGAGTCGGCTGCGCCGTGCGCGTATCGGTGATCGCCGCCTGCTGAGCGGCGACATCCGCGCGATTGAAGGCGGCCGGCGGAAACATCGCCGCCGCCCACTTCTCGCCGCGTTCGAGTAGGTGACGCAGGCGTGGGAAGGCCACGAACAGATCCGCCAGCATCCCGGGCCGCTGGCTGCCCTGACCCGGGAAGAGAAAAGCGATCTTTCCGCCACGATCCGGACCGGAGCCGGTCGTCTCGGCCTCGGTACCCGCGTCGGCGTCGGCATTGACGCCGGTGCCGCTCCCGCTCTCGGTCGCGGCCTCGGCCTCGGCCTCGGCCTCGGCCGCAACGAAGATCCCCGCCTTCGGATCGTGCTCGAAAGCCCGTGCACGTCTCACCAGGTCGGGGAGGTCATCGAGGGTGGCCGCGAC
>NZ_CAUVXG010000022.1:0-10726 GCF_963555885.1 Protofrankia sp. Cr2 | reverse complement strand
ACGAGCCCCGGTGTCGAAGAAGAACGGGCTGGTTGCGGCGTCCCAGTAGGGATTGGGCCGGGTGAGGTTCAGCGTCGGCGGGCGCACCCCGGTTTCCAGCGCCTTCACCGTCTTGATCAGACCGGCCAGACCGGCCGCACACTTGGTGTGCCCGATCTGGGATTTCACCGAACCGACCGCGCAGCTCGCCGGCGCGGCCCCGTGGGTGGTGAAGACCTCGGTCAGGCTGGCGAGCTCCGTCCGGTCACCGACAACCGTACCGGTTGCATGCGCCTCGACCAGACCGACGTCGGCCGGGGAGATGCCGGCTCGGGCATATGCCCGTTGCATCGCCAGCACCTGGCCGGCCTTGCGCGGAGCGGTCAATCCCAGCGCCCGGCCGTCGCTCGATCCGGCCACCGCCTTGATCACAGCATGGATGCGGTCACCGTCGCGTTCGGCGTCGGCAAGTCGTTTGAGCACGACGACGGCCACACCCTCGCCCAGGCTGATGCCGTCGGCGGCCGCGTCGAAACTGCGGGACCGGCCGGTCGGTGACAGGGCCTGGACGGAGGAGAACAGCAGAAAGTCATGGACGCTGTTATGCGTGTCCACGCCGCCGCAGAGCACGAGGTCGGAGGTGCCGGCCACCAGCTCCTTGCAGGCGGCGTCGAGTGCGGCCAGCGAGGACGCGCATGCCGCGTCCACCGTGTAGTTCACCCCACCGAGATCGAGGCGGTTGGCGATCCGGCCGGCGATGACGTTGGCGAGCAGACCGGGGAAGGAGTTCTCGTCCAGGTCGGGCAGGCGTTCGTCGAGGGCGGGCGGAACCGGGCCGACGACGCTCGGATAGGTGGACCGGAAGCCGTACGCGGAGGCGAGGTCGGCGCCGGACTCGGCGCCGAACACCACTGACGTCCGCGACCGGTCGAACGGCCGGTCGTCATATCCGGCGTCGCGCAGGGCCCGGGCGGTCACGGCCAGGGCCAGCAGCTGCCCGGGGTCGATACTGCTCAACGCCTTCGGTGGGATCCCGAAACTGAGCGCGTCGAACGGCAGCGGGGCCAGGAAGCCACCCCACTTGGACGGCACCCGCAGCCCCGCGTCGCGCGGGCCCGCATCCGGGTCGTAGTAGAGATTCGGGTCCCAGCGGCTCCCGGGCACCTCGGTGACCGCGTCCAGGCCGCCGACGATGTTGGCCCAGTACTCGTCCGCGTCGGCGGCACCCGGGAACACACAGGCCATCCCGACGACGGCGACATCCAGCGGACGGGCGACCTCGCGCACCTCATGCCGCCCACCGGCCACGCCGGACGACCCGCCGCCGACGGCACTCGTGTCGATACCGAGCGCGGCGACCCTGGCGGCCACGGCCTGGGTCGCACCCTCGGTGACCTGGGTGTGCAGGGCGTCGACCGTGGTCCGTTCCGACCGCAGCGCCGCTACCTGGCCGATCATGAACATGCCCTCACGGCGCTGAGCCTCGGGGTCGACGGCGACCAACCGGTCACGCTCGCGACGCAACCCCTTGCTCGCGATCCGCAGCCGGCCGAGGTTGAGACGTTCCAGCTCCTCCCACACCTGCGCACGGGTCAACCCCCGCTGGAGCAGTTCGGCCTTTCGTTCGTCAAAGGCGCGAACGAAGTCCGACTGCACACACCGGGTGGCGTGTCCTGGCGATGTCTCCAGCAACACGGTGCCGTCGCAGTCCACCGCGGCCTGCTGGAACCCGGGCAGGATCGCACCGGTTTCAACCGCCTCGGCGGTGAACAGGTAGGCGGTACCCATCAGCACCCCGATGCGGGCGCCGCGTTCGGCCAGTGGCGCCGCGGCTGCCGCAACCATGGCCGCGGACCGCTCATCATGCACGCCGCCGGCGAACAGCACATGCACACCCTCGAAGAACTCGCTGCCGGCCTGTTGCCCGCCCTCGTTGGCCACCCGTTCGCCGTGGGCCAACAACCCCGCGATCTGGCTCTCCCACAGCGGGAAGCTCGCGCGTGGGCCTACGTGGCCACCGCACTCGCGTCCCTCGAAGACGAACTTGCGGGCACCGTCAGTGAGAAATCGACCAAGCAGACCGGGTGAGGGCACATGCAGGAAAGTGTCGATGCCGGCTGCCTCCAGCGGGGCCGACTGGGACGGACGACCACCCGCGATCAACACGCACGGCGGGCGGACGGCGCTGACCGCCGCCAGCTGGGCGGAACGGATCTCCGGCGGGGCGAAACCGAGGATTCCGACGCCCCACGGTGCGCCGGCGAGCAGGGCTGCGGTCTCCTCCAACAGCGTCCGGGCCTCGGGCCCGCTGAGCAGAGCAAGGGCGAGAAACGGCAGGCCACCACCGTCGGCCACCGCCCTGGCGAACTGCGCCCGGTCACTGACCCTCGTCATCGGCCCCTGCGCGACCGGGATCCGCAACCCCCGGTCGACGGCGAAGGGCGCGCCAGGGGCCAGCGGGGCGAGCCGTGCGGCGGCCCCGAGATGTTCCCTGATCGCCTCCCGAACCGCTGTGACGACCCCGCCGGCGGTGATGTGACGATCAGCGAGCCGAGCCGCGAAGGCTCCGTCCTGGCCGACCGGCAGGAACTGCGCACGCAGGTCACGGGCACCCAGCCGGCTGGCGACAGCGGCTGCGTCGAGGTCGTGACCATCGAGGTGGGCGACCGGCAGGTCGGGACGGACGTACACACGATGCCCGGCGATGACCGTGGTCTCGCTACCGTCCATCGCCCGGATGGCGGCAGCCACATCGGTCCGCGGTTCCATCTCCCGGACCAAGGCGAGCTGGACGTCGAGCACGACCCCGTGCGCTCCGCCGGCCACCGCGGCGGCGGCAGTGTGCGGGCCGATCCCGCCGGCGGCCCACACCGGCCGGTCCAGCTCGGCGTGCAGTAGATGCTGGAGCAGTGTGAACGTGGTCAGGTCACCGATCCGGCCACCGGACTCGCAACCCCGGGCGATCAAGCCGTCCGCGCCGGCCTCGACCGCCGCCCGCGCCTGCGCAACCGATATGACCTCGACCAGGACGCGACGGCGACCGCCGGCGGAGGCGGTCACGACATCCCACCGTGCCCCGGTCGAGCCGCCGACCGGGGCACGGTCGGCTGAAAGAAGGTCGGACGACAGAACGACGGTGCCCACCGCGGACGGCAGATCGCCCGGCGCGGTCGCGCAGCCGGCGGGGACCCGCACCCCGAACGGGCCACGGGCCCAGCGCGCCGTGTCGGCGAGCGCGGTGCGCGCGGCCGCCACGTCGCGCCCCAGGTCGAGTACTCCGAGGGCACCGGCCCGGGTCACGGCGGCGGTCAACCTTGCGTCCGGCTCGGTGAACGGAGTGACGCCAATGACAAGGTCCCGTTCCCGGGCCTGCGGGTTTGGAGACGTGATGATGTGCATTGGACAATCCCTCCTGACCCTCCACCAACCCGTCGGCGAAGCACCGTGGGCGGAACACTGACAGTTGAGGGCGGAGGGTCACAGCGCGGTCTCGCCATGCCGCCCGCATAGGTCGGGTCGAGTGGTTTTAGAGCGCCCGGCGGACCGGACGCAGGCGGCAATCCTACAAACGGATACGGGCGGCGCCACCGGAACTCGCCACCGGAACTCGCCGCGTGAACAGACCCGCGGTGGGCACTGCCACGGCCGCGCTGGCCGTACCGGAACAAACCTGATGACCATGTACCTGCTCGCTATAAAGCTGCCGACATGGGATTGATGTTACTTTATCGGTTATAACACACCATGAAAAACAACAGAAAACCATCGGATGCACAACAAACTTTGTCCGCCCACCTGCTCCGATGCCTGTCGCGAGCCACCGCCGGGCCCACACGAGCATCCTGCGGCCGGAAAATCCGACTGCCGTTTCCCGGCTGACCGGCATACGGCAGGTCCGACCGGCTGGGTGCAACAGATTAATCGGTTCCAAGAAACATCTCATTGGTCGGATTTTTCCCGACGGATACATCCCCGAAAAATTCATCCGGTAAAATCAGGCATGTTCTAGGTCGCGGCTCTCGACGATCGTCCCGTCCGACACGACCAGTTGCTCGAACGAACCCTCGGTCTCAGCGATCCAAAAAGCGCCACCGAGCGTCATGGGGTCGAGATTACGCCGCACGGGAGCCCGGAAGCGACGACGGCGAACGAGCACGATCCGCAGGGGTCCACGCCCGCCCAACAGCGATCCCCACACGACCGTGAACGGCACCGGCGGTCGGCGCCCCTCGACCGAGGTGGTGCCCTGACGCCACCCGAGAATCGGCGTCCGTTCCAGCGGATGATCGAGAACGTCGGCGAACGCACCCGCGGACCTGAGCCGCCAGTGCACGAGTCCGACCGGCGAGCTCACCAGCTCGACTTCGACGCCGGAAAGCGCCAGCTCCATCCGGTCGAGCACCTGGTCCATCGAGCCACCTCCGCGCCGCGTCCCCAGAACCGGGCGAAACCGCCGGTCCTCCACCCGTCGCGAACGACACACCCATCTACGATCGGATGCCGTCGCCCAGCGCCGCGAGGACTACACTCGGGCCACGACCGCCTTGAGCGCATCCTCCATGCCGGGTGAGGAAGCAGCGACGGAAATTTCGGGGAACTCACGACATCGGGCACCCGTACACGGCCGGCGAGCGTCACATCAAGATGATCCCATCATGACGATTCCACCTGGACGATCACGTAAGGGCGATCACATCAGGGCGGCTGTCACAGGAGGTGGAGCGCCCGGGCGCGCTGCACGGCATCGCGCCTGCGCGCCACGTCCAGCTTCCGGTAGATGCTCTTCAAGTGTGTCTTGACGGTGTTCACCGAGACGAACATCTCCTTGGCGATCTCCGCCGTGGTGAGCATCGTCGGCAGATAACTCAGGACTGCCTGCTCACGGCCGCTCAGCGGCTCGACCGGCACCGCCATCGACTCCAGTGGTGCCGCCGTCCCCGACCGGGAATGCTGCATCGCAGACAGGGAATGCCGGGCCGCCGACGGGGTTGCGGCCGGCTCGACCTCGGGCGAACCGGCCGCACGCCGTTGCGCCAGCGCGTCCGCCATGGTAGGCACCGCAGGCTGCGGCTCGGGCCACGGTCGAGCCATGGACGATTGTGATCTTCGCAACATGGTCACGGGCACCACCTCGGACCCGGTTGGCACTGCCCCGGTTCTGGTTGGCACCACCCCGGGCTCAGGATGCGCAGCCTCGCCGCGGGTCAGCAGCCGGTCGACGAGTACCCGATGAGCGGCCCGGAGTCCTGGATGCGCCCGCAGTATCGCCCGCACCTCCTCGCCCGCGTCCACGAAGGGACGCATGACGCCTTCCTCTTCCGCCAACGCCAGCGCGCGGGCCAGCGACGCGGTCGCGCGTGCCACATCGCCGCCACGGCCGGCCGCCACCGCGTCCAGCACGCAGGCAGCCGTTATGGTGCCGAAGCCGGATCCGGTGTCGGCCCGCAGCAGGGGAGCCAGGATCGCCACCGCCGCAGGCGTGTCGGCCCGGGCCAGCTGAACGCGGGCCAGAGCGAGCAGTTCAGCCGGGTCGGGGCGGTGTCCGGTGATCCCGCGCCGCAACGCGGCCAACGCCGCGTCCGGGTTGCCCGCCGCGATCAGCAACTCGACCTCGGTGGCCAGCCGGGTCCGCACACAGATGTCGGGCAGCCCGACCGGACGGTGCGCGCCGAGCAACCGCCGGGCCGTCCGGACATCTCCAGCCCGGCCCAGGACGGCCGCATTGAACAGAATGAGGAGCTCAGCGGTCACCGGCTGTGGCCATTGCCGGCAGTAGCGCTCGGCTTCGCGTGCGTGTCCGCGGGCCGTGACAAAGTCATCGGTCTCGAACGAGACGACCGCCATCGCAAGATGCATGTCGGCAAGCCCGGTGACCGCCGCCGGCTGGACATCGTCACGAGCAGTGGCGGCCGAGCGGCTCCGGTCCGCCTCCACGGCCTTGCCGGCCCAGGCTTCGGCCTGGCGCAGCCGCCCGCGCCAGGCGTGGGCCAGGGCGAGTCCGCCCAGACACGACAGCTCCACATCACGGGCGCCCACTTCGCAAGCGAGTCGCAGTGCCGCCCGGAACGACTCGGATGCACCATCAGGCCGACCACGCCACAGCTCGGCACGGCCGCGGGCGGCAAAGGCGACGGCACGCATGGCGGACAGATTGGTCCACAGCCCGGACTGATGATCGCCTACTCCCTCCGGCGCGGCGCTGACGTCCGGGCGCTGGCCGGCGCGCAGCAGCCTGCGGACACAGGTGAGCATCCCGTCTGGATCCGCCCGCAGTTCGGCGCAGCGCGCTTCGAGGACATCGAGGACGGTCGTGACCAGACGCCTGCGACCCACCGGAAGGCTGGCCACCCGGATTCGTGCGCTGTTCACGCAGCGCTCCGCGGCCTCGACATCACCCACCCGGACGGCGCGCGCCGCGACCACAAGCGCACACTCGGTCGACTGATCGGCAGGTCCCACCGGAAACACGTCCACCAATGCGCCGACCTGGGCCTCACGCACAGCATCACCTGAGCCTGTGATCACCCCGAGGCCACCCTCGACGAGCAGACAGGCTGCATAGCGCCAATCCCCGGCACGACCTGCGTGGCGGACGGCGGCGGAGAAGTCACGGCGCTCGGCGAACCACAGCGCGGCCCGCAGGTGTAGCTCGGGTTCGTCCTCACGACCCTCCCCCGCAAGATCAGCTCGCATGATGTCGACAAGCAGGCGGTGGAAGCGGTACCAGGTGTCCGCGCCGTCGATACCGATCACGAACGCATTGGTCCGCGCCAAGTCTGCCAAGAGCGCCCGGCCATCCACGACCCGGCCGCCCAGGACACCGTCGGCGGCACCTACCGACCCGGCCGGCCCGGCTGCACCTACCGACCCGGTGGCGCCGGCCGACGCGCGAACGGTCGGGCAGGGTTCGGCCGCGACCGTGTCGAGCAGGGGCCCGGTGAGGCGGTCCAGAACGCTTGCGCGCAGGAGGACCCGCCGAACCTCCCTCGGCTGGCGACCAAGGACCTCCGTACGCAGGTACTCTGCAACGCCACGCCCGATAAGATCATCACGGCCGCCACCGCCGTCCACCGACGACGCGTGGGTGGCCGACAGCCGCAGGCCCGCAGCCCAACCCTCGGTTCGTTCCAACAGCCGGTCCCGACTCTCGCCCGGAAGATCGACACCGTGTGCCTCGAACAGGGCCACCGCCTCCCGTGCGGTGAACGCGAGATCGGTCGGACCGATCTCCACCACTCGTCCCTCGAGACGGAGCCGGTGCAGGGCAATGATCGGATATCGCGCGCACAGCACCAGGCGCAGCGCGGAGCCCGCACCGGTAGCAAGCAGTTCGAGCCCGGCGATCGCGACCGGGTCGGTGATCAGATGGGCGTCGTCGACGATGAGCACAGCGGGCGCCCGTAGCTCCACAAGCGCGTTGGCCAGATCCCGCCAACGCCGTTCGAAGCCGCGGTCCGGCGCCGGCCGCGGGATCATCGCCAGCGGCTGACCAGCGGGAATCCGTCCGGTTGGCAGGATGCCCCCACGTTCGAGCGCGCACGACAGATGTGCCCAGAGATCAGTGCCCGCAGCGCCGTCGACAGACAACCACGCGACCGGCCCAGGCGATCGGACCGCGGCGACCCACGATGCCGCGAGGACGGTCTTGCCCGAGCCCGCAGCCCCATTGATCATGGTGATACCGCCGCTCACGCCCCGATCGAGGGCCTCCCAGAGACGGACCCGGGGGATATGAGCAGCCGGCAGCGACGGCGGGGACGTTCGAGAGACGACAATCGGCAGCGCCCTCGCACCGGATGCGCCCGGGTAGGGAACGACGACGGCGGAAGCCTCCGTATCAACCATCTCTCCACCCCTAACCGTTCAGCTGCGTTAGGTAGTGGTATCGCGACGAGAGGTTAGGGGCAAGGCCAGGTCCACCATTACGATCTTCTACTACCAGGCGTCCGTCGGCGTGCTGTCCCGTGGATGGTCACGGGACAGCACCTGGCGACCAGCCGCGCGACGATGATTTTCGCGCGGCCTTCGGCCCCGGCCAACCTAGGCGGCGCAGTCTGAGCAGACCGTCCGGCGAACGTCGGCGAGCTGGCTGCGATGGTGCACGAGGAAGCAGCTGGTGCAGGTGAACTCGTCAGCCTGTCTCGGCAGCACCCGCAGGGCCAGTTCCTCGTCACGGACCTCGGCGTCGGGGAGATCCAGCTCGGCCTCGAGCGCGTCAACGTCATCTCCGAGATCGGCGGCAGCCCCGGCACGCTGCGCCTTCAGCGTCTCCAGGCTCTGTTCCTGGAGCTCGTCCTCCTCGACATCAGCGCCCCGCCGGGCGTCGAAGTCACGAGCCATGAAGTCTCCTTCCTTTCCAGATCTGATCGGTCGCGCACTGAGGTTCCGTGCGCGACCGCATGTCGGTACCCACTCAGGCCCATACCCGAACGGGATCGAGTGGTCACAATACGCAACGACCCTGGCGCAGATGCAGCGGGTGACGTTTGTCCGCATCCGCGTGTGGTCGGGAGAAGACAACGGATCTCTCCCGACCGACGCGAACAATACGGTCCCGCGCGGCTACAGGCCAGACATCACGTGTCCGGTGCGGTGTCAGACCCGCCACATGGTTACCCGAAGAGGGAATACCGGACAGGCCACAGATATCGGGTAAAGGCTACAGATAGAGGCCGGTCAGCCCGTCATCCAGACGCTCGGCGGCCACCGCGTGCACATCCCGCTCCCGCAGCAGGATGTAGGTTGTACCGTGCAGCTCGACCTCGGCGCGTTCCTCGGGGTCGTAGAGCACACGATCACCCATCTGGATGGTGCGCACCGCCATGCCCACCCCGACGACGTCCGCCCAGGACAGCCGCTTGCCCATCTGCGCGGTGGCTGGAATGACGATTCCAGCCTTTGACCGACGGTCAGCCGAGTCCTCACGCGGAGCAACCAGAACGCGATCATGAAGAAGTCTGATCGGCAACGATCCGGCCCGCATGTCGACGCCGGCCATCCCGCCGCCGGTCACACCGTTGACACCGCCGGAAGCAACACTCACGTGCCGGACACTACCTGCCGCGAGAACATGCCCTACAACAGTGGTCCACCAAAGGCCTCCACCCCGGTCATCCGACACCCGATTGCAGGCGGCGGGAGCACCGATTCCAGATAGAAGCACGCGAAGCTCCCCGGATGGGGAATGCAGGCCCAACGGGGTATAAGCTGCCGCCCATCGCCGACCTGGCCGCTATGGTCAGGCCGGCGAGTCGGTGTCGGGGCGCGTACGCGTCTACCGGCACCGACAGGCAACCAGCCCCGACAGACAACCGGCACCGACAGGCAACAGAGGATCGGCACGCAGGCAACCGTGAGATGAGGTGCAACGATGGCTTTGCGAATCAGTGTGGACCTCGACGGGCTACGCTGGGCTGATCTTTTCCGGTTCGTCGACCTGGCCCGCAACGGTGGCATCGGGCCCGACGATCAGGTAGATGTGATCACGTACGGTAGCGACCCGCTATCAGTCAGCCTGTCCGCACGGATCTACCCGTCAGACAACTTCGGTTCCGGTGACCCGGAACTCGGCAACGAGACAACCGGACGCTCAGGAGCGCCGGCCGTTGCGCCGCCTTCGGCCGTGCCGTCGTCCAACGGCTCGTCGTTCGGCTACGATGCCCCGCCCGGCGAGCGTGGCGTGGCCGCCAACGGTGCGCACTACCCGGCCTTCGAAGCCCCCGGCGAACGCCCGGGTCCGGGCACACCCAACCTGCCATCGTTCGCCGGCGGCTATGAGGGGCAGGGCGAGCGTGGCGGTCCGCCGGCGGCGGGCGGCACCCACTATCCGGCCTTCGACGGGCAGGGCGGCGAGCGACTCGGCCCCGGTGGCGCCGGCGGGCAGTTTGCCGGTTTCGAACCGGTCTTCGACCGTCAGGGTGGCATCAAGGAACCCGGCGCAGGCAGCCAGGGGCAGGTCGAGAGCCCCTACATCGAGGAGTTCGCCCGCCTCCAAGAGGGCCTGATGCGCCAGTCTCGCCGCCCGGACGAGGTTCGCCCCGAGCGGGGATGAGAGCGACCAAACACACTGCGACTGCACCAACCCAGTGGATCAATACACCGCATCGACCCACTGGGTCGGCCCACGCCGTCGGGTCGGTGGGTCACGCCACGGCATCAATGGACGGATTGTGCTGTACATCCGGTATAACGCTCGGTTTACTATCGTGTAAAAAACGACTACAAACAGTCGCATAGTTGTCAGACTGACCGGTCAAGGGCGGTACCGGTAACACATCCCGCGAAGCGATGGTGCATGCTGCCTGCGATGGAGGATCAGCGGACGGACGAGGTCGAGCGCTACGGCAACCAGCTGCGCTCGGAACTCCGTATGATCTCAAACGGACCCGTCCTCGCCGGTCCGCGGATGATCGAGCACATCGGCGCTCTGCTGACCCTCCTCGATCTTCACCAGCCGAACGAATTCGACCTGTGTACGAGCTGCGACCGCCTCTGGCCGTGTCCGACGGTCATGGTGGTCACGGGTGCCCCGGCTGCGGATGGCGCCGACACCGACACCGAGTCGAACGGCGCTGGCGGCACCTCTGCGCCGGGCACCGTGTCCGCGCTCGCGGAGCCTGCACCTGCGTCCGCGCAGGTGCAGGTGCAGAGGCCGCCGCCTGAGCTGGAGGCGATGCCAGCGCCGCTGCCCGCACCACCGGTCACCGCGCCGATGGAGCTGGCCGCTCGGGACGGCTACCCCGCCCCG
>NZ_CAUVXG010000021.1:78806-83012 GCF_963555885.1 Protofrankia sp. Cr2 | reverse complement strand
TGTCTCCCTCCTCCGCCTCGCGATCTACGTGCCCCAGCCCCGCTCCTTGATCCACGCCCCTATTGCCGGGCGCTCTAAGCAGTCGGCTCGTCAGCGAGGCAGAAACGGTAGCCGACACCGCGGATGCTCTCGATCAGGTGAGGGTGCTCGGTATTTCCGGTATCCCCGAGACGGCTACGCAGGCGGCGTACGTGCACGGCCAGCGTGTTGGTCTCATGGCTGGTCGTCCCCCAGACACGTTCGAGCAGCGTCTGGCGGGTGACCACGGACCCGGCCCGCTCAAGCAGGATGCGCAGCAGCCTGAACTCCTGCGGGGGCAGCCGCACCGGTATGCCGTCCACCCGAACCTCGTACGCGATCGTGTTCAGGGTGACCCCTCCGACCCGCAGCACCCCCGGCTCGGTCCGGTCCACTCCGAAGCCCCGGACGGACCGAACCAGCCCCAGCACCTCGTTGATCCGGTACGGCTTGACAACGCAGGCACTCGCGCCTGCCTCCAACCCTGCCGCGGCCTGCCGCCGGTCCTGTGGGCCGACCCCGAGCAGAATCGGAATGTCGTCGCGGGTGCGGACGGTCCGCACCACGGTCACACCGTCGATGATCGGCAGACGCGCGGAGACGAGCACGACCGCCGGTGCCAGGCGACCGATCTCCAGCAGTGCGCGCGCACCGTCCACCACGACGCTGACCTCGACACCGTGGTCGGCGAGGGCGGACAGAAGCTCAGTGTCCGCGGCTGCGTCGGCAACCAGCAGTGTGGGGCTCCGGGCGCCCGGTAGGTCGATCTCCTCTCCGGAGCGACGCTGCTCCGGAGCGGGGGACTCCTCTTCAAATGGCTGCACGAGATGCATCCGCGTAGTCACAATGAATTCGGGTGAGCTCGGGGTCACCAACTGTCGGGTTCAGCCGAAGCGCCCGGTGATGTACTCCTCGGTGCGCTTTTGACTCGGCTTGGAAAAAATCTTCTCCGTCTTGTCCATCTCCACCAACCGTCCTGGATCGCCGGTCTTGTCGAGAGTGAAGAACGCCGTCGTGTCACTGACCCGGGCAGCCTGCTGCATGTTGTGCGTCACGATGACAATGGTGTAACTCGACTTGAGCTCGGCGATCAGATCTTCGATGGCCAGGGTGGAGATCGGATCAAGGGCGGAACACGGCTCATCCATGAGCAGCACCTGCGGTTCGACGGCGATGGCCCGCGCGATACACAGCCGCTGCTGCTGTCCACCGGAAAGGCCTGCGCCGGGCCGGGCGAGACGGTCCTTGACCTCCTCCCACAGGTTGGCGCCGCGCAGCGACTGCTCGACCCGCTCGTCGAGCAGTGCCTTCTTGCGCGTGCCATTCAGCTTCAGCCCGGCGATGACGTTCTCGTAGATGGACATCGTCGGGAACGGATTCGGCCGTTGGAAGACCATGCCGACGGTACGGCGCACGTTCACCGGGTCGACCCCGGCACCGTAGAGGTCCTGGCCGTCCATGCGGACCTGGCCCTCGACCCGGGCGCCGGGCAGCACCTCGTGCATGCGGTTGAGCGTCCGCAACACGGTGGATTTTCCGCAGCCGGACGGCCCGATGAACGCGGTGACGTGCTTCGGCTCGATGCTGAAGTGGATGTCGGAGACGGCTTTGAAATTCCCGTAGTAGGCGGTCAGCCCGGAAACGTCGATACGGGTCGCCATGAGTTACCTCGGCTCGTTGCGCCGTGCCGGTGCGGTGACCTGCACGGACTGCATGGACGGTGCGGACGGTGCGGAAAACATGACAGGCACGGGCGACAGCGACAGCGACAGCATCACCGATCACCGAACCCGGGCGAACCGGGCGACCATCCGGGCCATGACGTTCAGCAACATCACAAGGACGATGAGCGTGAGCGCGGCGGCCCAGGCCCGGTCGACGGCCACCTGCTGCGGTGCGCCAGCCTCCGTATAGATGTAAAGCGGCAGTGCCGACTGCGGCCCGGAGAACGGGTTGAAGTTGATGGAGGGGGACCCGAAGACGGTCAGCAACAGGGGCGCCGTTTCGCCGGCGACACGGGCCACAGCGAGCATGATGCCGGTCACAATGCCTGGCAGAGCCGTCGGTACGACAATCTTGAGGATGGTTCGCCACCGGGTGACACCCAACGCGTAACTGGCCTCGCGAAGATCGTCTGGGACGAGTTTGAGCATCTCCTCGGTGGACCGCACGACGATGGGAATCATCAGAATGGTCAGGGCGAGCGCACCGGCGAAACCGGACGGCTGCTGGCCGAGCGCGAGAAGGTAAAACGCGAGGATGAACAGACCCGCGATGACCGACGGCAGACCGGTCAGCACGTCCACGAAGAAACTGATAGTCCGGCTGATCCGCCCACGGCCGTATTCGACCAGATAGACCGCGACCAGCATGCTGAAGGGAACCGCGAACAGACTGGCCAGTGCGATCTGTTCCAGGGTTCCGATCAGAGCGTGGTAAAGGCCGCCGCCGGCGTCCCGCGCCCCGATGTTTCGCATGGAGGTGGTCAGGAAGTCGTAGTTGATCCGCTGCGCACCCTTGGCGATCACACTGGCCAGCACCGCGACCAGCGGGATGAGCGCGAGCAGGAAGGCAAGGTAGACCAGCGTTGTGACGAACCGGTCAACGGCCTTGCGGGCGCCTTCGACCATGACGGACGCCACGCTCTGGCCGATCAGGTAGAGCGAACCGGCAATCAGTACGAACTGAATCCTGCTGTCTATCGGTGCCACGACGTACAGCAGGATGGTGGCCACGACGGCACCGGCACCGATGGCCGCGAGGGTGGTCATCGGTAGCTTCTGACCGGTCAGGTCCATGCCGCCCGGGCTGGTCGCCGGGGCGATAGTCGTTGTACTCATGCAGCGGTCCCCGAGAATTCACGCCGACGGGCAATGACGGCACGGGCTATTATGTTGACAAGCATCGTGACGATGAACAGGACGAGACCGGAGGCGATGAGAGCTCCCCGGCCGATGCTGTTGGCCTCGGCGAAACCGTTCGCCACGTTCGCCGCGATCGTGTTGCCAGCCGGTGACAGGATATGCCAGGAGATTCCGAAGGACGCGGGAAGCACCAGCGCGACCGCGATCGTCTCACCCATCGCCCGGCCGAGTCCCAGCATCGACGCGCTGATCACGCCAGGCTTGCCGTACGGCAGCACCGCTGTTCGGATCATCTCCCAACGGGTCGCGCCGAGCGCAAGCGCCGCCTCCTTGTGCGCGGTCGGCACCTGGAGGAAGACCTCGCGGGAGATCGCGGCCACAATCGGCAGGATCATGATGGCCAGGACGACGGATGCGACGAAGATGGACCGACCGACGAGGCCTTCACTCGTGCTGAACAGGGGGATCCAGCCGAAGTAATCCGTGAGCCACTGCTGCAGGCCGTTCATCCGCGGGACGAGAACAATCAGACCCCAGAGCCCGAAAACAACGCTGGGGACCGCTGCCAGCAGGTCGACGATGAACGCCAGTGACGTGGCGAGACGCCGCGGGGCGTATACCGTGATGAACAGCGCGATGCCGACCGCCACCGGCACGGAGATGGCCATTGCAATGGTCGCCGTGAGTAGCGTGCCGAACAGCAGCGCCGCGATTCCGAAGAACGGCGGAGCTTGGTTGGGGAACCACTCGGTCGTCGTGAAGAAGTTTCCGGTGTTGGCATCCAACGCGCTCGTCGCCTCAAGGACCAGGAAGGCTGCGATCACCGCGATGAGGACCAGGAGACCGATACCGGCCGTGCGGGTCAGATTCTTGAAGAACACGTCCCCGGGGCTGACCCGCGCATGCTCACTGCTGCTGATGGGCTCCTTGACCGCCAGCGGCACGTCGTCGCTCGACGGGCCTGTGCCCCGGCCGTCCGACTCACTGCTCATCATGCCTCTCAACAGGTGGTGTCGGACGGTGTGCCCGTCCGCCTCATGACGGGCGGGCACACCGGCGTGGTCGTCCGGTCAGAACCCGTGGCTCCGGCCGGAGTGCGAATGACCGATTACGAAATGGTCGCCACCACCGAGCTCACCTTCGTGGCAAGATCGGTCGGCAGCGGAGCGTATCCGAGATTGGCGATAGCGGCCTGACCAGCGGTGGAGGATGTGTAGGTCAGGAACGACTTCACCAGCGTGGCCTGGCTCGCCGGCAGACCCTTGGTGCAAGTGATTTCATAGGTGACCAGGTAGATCGGGTAAGCGCCCGGGGTGGTCGCCGC
>NZ_CAUVXG010000021.1:69300-78435 GCF_963555885.1 Protofrankia sp. Cr2 | reverse complement strand
GCGGCGACCGTGGCCGTGCTCACACCCTTGGACGTCGCCTCAGTGCTGACTGCCACGTACTCACCGGCACCATTTTTGATCTTTGCGGTCGACAGGCCGGCGTTCTCCGCGAAGGAGAGCTCGACATAGCCGATGGCACCGGCGGTCGACTTCACCGTTGAGGTCACCCCGTCGCTGCCCTTGGAGCCCTGACCAGTCGGGGCCTTCCAGTCCGAACCGGAACCGAACGTCCAGTCGCTCTTGGCAGCGCCGTCCAGGAACTTGGTGAAGTTGTCCGTGGTGCCCGAACCGTCCGAACGGTGCACCGAGACGATCGCCGTACTGGGCAGGGTCACGCCGGGGTTGTCAGCCGCGATCGTCGGGTCGTTCCACTTGGTGATCGCACCAGAATAGATCTTTGCCAAGGTCGAGGCAGAGAGCTGCAGGTCCTTCACGCCGGAGAGGTTGTAGATCACCGCGATCGGCCCGGCGACCATGGGCAGGTCGACGAGCTCCCCGCCGGTGCAGCGCTTGGCCGCATTGGTCGCCTGGTCACCGCTGATAGCCGAGTCCGAGCCGGCAAAGTCGATCTTGCCGTCCACGAACGCCTGCTTGCCGGCGGAGGAGCCGACTCCCTGGTAGTTGATCGAAGATCCCGGACACGCAATCTGGTACTTCTTGACCCACTCGTCCATCGCGTTCTTCTGCGCAGTCGAACCCGAAGCGGTGATCGACCCGGTTGCGCAGGAGATCGCGCCCGTGGCAGTGCCGGCCGTCGAGCTCGGCGCCGCCGTGTCGTCGGAACCGCAGGCGGCCACCCCCAGCACCGCCGACATCGCAAGGCCCATGACCGCAACCTGACGTTTCGCTATGTTCACAAGCGACCCTTCGTCTTCAGCGCAATGGCGCCGTTCTGTCCGCCCCCGGACCGGGGTGCCGGCGAGAATCGAAGCGATTCAGCATGAACGAAAGATGAACGGAAGTGAACGCGAATCGGACGTCGAGCAAAACACATCCCGGGTCCGGGGTAGCTCTACACAGAGGGGTCGTGTCGGTCAGAACCGACTACGTCACATACGTCCCGGCCAGCCGGCACATGTAGGATCGCTGCTCGATCCGACTGCGTGCCAAGCGCCGCGATCGTCGTCCTTGCTCCACAGCCCACAGCCCCGTGGCGTTTAAGGCCCGAGGGCGCCCGGGACTCGAGGGAGCCCAGCCTCGCACGCTGAGCGAACCACAGTCGCGCCCTCCGAGTCCAGGAAGGCCACGTAAGAGCGCCCGGCGATAGGGACGCGGCGTCGCGGGGCCGAAAACTCCCCGTTTGCCGGGATGGATCTGACTCACGCCCACAGCGAAGCTATGTCCATGAACAAAAAAGCTGCACCGCACGGACCCGCCAGATCACCCGCAGCACCCGGACCCAGTGCCCCACCCGGATCCGGAGCCCCACCCGGAGCACTGACGAGCGCGGCTCTCCCGACGGTGGGCGACGGGAGCCAGACGCGCGTGCGGAATAGCGAAGGTCCGATGGACGCGCGTCTCCCCCGGGACGAAGCGCAGGCATACTCAATAACGGCCTGCGAAGGAAGTACCGTGTCCGATCTTTGTTGGATGCTCGGCGAGCTGCCGGCCCATGCCCGTCTCGTCGACTTCGCCAGCGATACCGATGTCACGCTTGTCTATCGCACCGACACCGTCGCCTTGGACGCCAACCGTGGGTGACAGCCGTGACCGGACCCCCGGTCAGATCGGCGTGCGCTGTAGTTCCAGATCAGCGCGACTGTCGCACCAGTAGGGACCTTCGTCCTCCACCACATCCGTCATGATCACATGATGGCGTCCGACATGTCCCACCGAGAGCAGGCAGGTCAGGCCATCCACTCGGCATCCCGGCGCAGTGACCGTTGTCGGTGTAGCCCAGACCAACCATGCCTCCTGATTGCCCCAGCCCTGGAGAACGGCCATGTGACTGTCGGGATGCCCGGTCTCGAGCGCACATGTGACCTCATCCGGTACCTCGTAGGCTGCCCCCGGGAGCCCGTCAAGCCGGCTGATCACCTCGTCGGGCACCCGTTGCCACACACCACAGGCACCATCGTCGATGGATGTACCCATCGTCGTCCCCTCCCCGCACATACACAACGATCCGAGCTGCCTCATCGCGGCTCGTTCCCACCTGAGCGGAGTGACCGTGCCAGCCACGATCGCCTCGGGATCGGCCGCGGTCCGCTCCGGTCGACAAGCTCCGATACAAGCATGCGCAGGCCGGACCTCGCACACCGGGTGGGAACTTTCCGTTTTGTCTTGACTTCGAACGGTAACTGATCGCACGATGTTTCCGACTGCAGACCATCATCACGGCCGAACCGTCACCCACAGGGCTATGGAGCTATGACTCCAGAGATCTATGAAGCTAGCGATCTATGAAGATCGGCGCCCCAGCACGGTCACCGACAGCCTGGCGTGTACTGCCGCACCGGCAAGAATAGCCGCAACCCGTGGCGTCGCCGCTACAAGGAGCAACGCCCCGTCAGTCGCACCTGCAAGACCTTCCGCTGCATCGCGGGGGCGGGGAACCGCTAAGACCGTGACGTCGGATGCAACGACCGTCGCGGTGCCGGCTTCGGGTATCGGACCTGCCGATGTATCGCTGGTGGGGCCTCCTGGCCTCATCGCCGTCGACCCGTTCCGTGAGCTCGTGTCTGGCACGTCCATCTCGGTGGACGCCGCAAGCACGTCCACCCGATCACCGACACGCAGGAACACAACCGATCCGGCATCGGTGATGCGGACCGGCGTGGCGACCAGGCCGGCGGCTGTCTGCCGCTGGGTGAGCATGCCTGGACCGAGGAACCGCGCATCGGTAATCGGTTCGCCACGACCGACCGCCGCTGCCAGGGTTCGCCCGACGGCTTCCTCGGAGCGCCGGGCCGCACCCGCCGGCACGGCATCCATCGGTAACGACACGATCCGAACGTCGGTCGGGGCAATGATCGCCCCGCCCTCCAGCTCACCGGCCGCCACAACCACCGCTGTACCGGCCAGCGGTTGGCTGGATCGCAGGGCGCCAGCCGCAAGGAGGACAGCCAGGCCGGCGAAGACACCCGCGAGAACCCGCCGCCGCGCCCCGACAGCGAGCCGCCAGGCACGTACCTCTCCGATACGCGCCGTTGTGCGTCCGGCAAGCCACATCGTGACCTCCACGATCTTCACAGGTTAGTGTGAAGATCACGTTAGCCACCGGGTGGGGAGCAGTCACGACCGGAGCGCGCATTGTGGACAACCCGCCGTCCGCTTACGCCCGGGGCCGTCTCCTGTGGAAATCCGCCCCGGACCAGCCAGAGCAGTCGCCGACGCAACCGAGAAGTCGCCAACGACCTCGGGCTCCCACGGAAGTCCCGAGGGAGCCCGAGGGAGCCCGCATCGATCAGGCCGCGGCCGTACCCGAGCCACCGGAGGAGCTGGATGAACCGGATGAGCCGGATGAGCCAGCCGATGACGCCGTGCTCGTGGAGGTCGACGAGCCTGCGGCACTCGACGTCGCGTCCGCCGAGCCGCCCCCCGCGGGCGCACCAGCCCCGACCGTCTCCTTACTGGACGTGTCAGCGCCGGCATCATTGCCGACCTTCTCCTTCGCCCGGTCCCGGACTCCACCGCCACCGGATCGGCTGTCGGTCTTGTAAAAACCGGCACCCTTGAACACGACGCCGACCGGGCTGAACACCCGGCGCAGTTTGCCGCCACAGGCGGGGCACTCGGTCAGCGCCGCGTCGTTGAAACTCTGCACAACCTCGAGATCCTGATCGCACGCGGTGCAGCGGTACTCGTAACGCGGCACGGACTCCTCCCAGGAGTTAGCACTCGACTTCGGTGACTGCCAACTCTAACCCGAGACGGCATCGAGGCGTCGGCGACCACCCGCAGACCGCGATCCGAACCGGCTGCCAGCTCCACCGGCACAGGCGTCAGCGCCGATGATCACCACACCCCGCACCAATCGCGCTACCGCGGGTCCGCCGACAAGCCGGCAGCCCGGCAACGCACCGTGGCGCGCGGTGTGACAACGACATGGACGCTGACATCATGGGGCTCAGTCGGAACCCGGGCGACCAGCTCGTGGTCGTGCACCATTGTCACGATCAGCGCATCCGGCCTCGCGCGCCGCAGCGCCCGGTCGTAGGAGCCACCGCCACGCCCCAATCGCCCTCCACGCACATCGGCCGCCAACGCCGGAACAACGATGACATCCGCACGGACAAGATCAATAATCACCGCACCGAGCGGCGGTTCACGAGTCCCAAAGGCACCCGCGATCAGTGATCCGTTGTACTCACGGAAATCCAGATCGAGATCGGGTCGCGTCGACGGCAGCAGGACGCCTACGCCCCGGGCCCGCAGCTGCCCGAGAAGCCGACCCGTCTCCGGCTCGCCGGGCAGGTTCACATACGCGGCCACGCAGCGCGCCGCGGCCACCTCGGGAAGATCCAATACGCGTCGGGTCGACGAAGCGGCGGTGTACGCCTCGATCGAACCCTCTGACGCCGATCCGCCACCCGCCCCGAAGTCGGTACGGGCGATCCGACCGGCGCGTGCCGCGAGCTGGCGCGCCCGCAGCTCGACCTTCAGGCTGTTCAGAGCCTCATCCGCGGGCATGTCAGGACGTGTCGCGATCGATGTGATGCGGTGGACGTTCGGCGCGCAGCCACTCGATGTCGGTGTCCGCGCCCTCCTCAGAGGTGTCCCGGTCGTCGCCCCATCCGATGTCACGATCGTCGTCGGAGCGTGCGTCGTCCCACACGAGCGTTCCTCCTTCCCAGTTCGGAAGCTTCGGACATCCCGTCCGGCCCGGCGAGCCCGGCGAGCTTCCCGCCGCTGCCCGCAGCCCATCCGCCCCACCAGGCACAGCCGGCAGTCCCCCGGCTGACACTCCGGTCATGTCGCGGTCCGCGCCGGTCCGCCGCCGTCCGGATCCCCCGGATCCCCCGGATCCCCCGGACCGTCGACAACCAGTGCGATCGCGTCCGCGACTGCATCCAACGCGTCGCGCACACCCGCCGAGTATGCCTCGAAATCACCGTCTGACCTGCGCATTCCCTTCTCCGTCACGACGTCGGGTAGGACATCGATCGCCGCTCGCACGGCGCGACGATAGCGGGGTACCGAGACTGGAGGGTCCCCTTGTGGATCTTTGTCATATGCCTCGTCGCGATCCAGCGTCGCCCGAACCACGTCGCGGCCTGTCACCGGTGCCACCATCCGTATCCTCCCGGAACATTTGCTGTCCAGCAAAACAAACCATAGCGGTGTACTTGGCTACCAGCAAAGCCGTTACGCTGTTCAGGTGGACGACGGTGAGCGGCTGGTCGGCATCGGGGACATAGCCTTCCAACTGAAGATCACGCGCCAGGCGGTTGACTACTGGACGCGGCGAGACCCTCAGTTCCCTGCTCCGCTACAGGTCATCAACGCACCTACCCCGACATCCAAAGGCACCCGAGTGTGGCGCAAACGCGACGTCGATGCCTGGATCGTCGAGTACTACCGGCGACGAAGGACCTAGTCGACCGGGGTTCGCGCGTCCCCAGAGGCATTCAGCGGCCCGAGCCCGGATCCGACCGGGTCTCCCGCCATGGTGCGAAGACGCCAGCTGGAGGTCGGATTCAACCAGTCGAGTCCGTGCCCACCGATGCAGATGCAGATGCAGATACGTGTGCACGTGCAGATGCCACCAACAGACCACACTGGATTCGGGCTCATCCACCACCACTCGAGCGGCAATGCTTTGTCGATCGACGTTGTCGAGGCCATTTTCGATAACCTAATATTTTTAGGGGATTCGCTCATGAGCCAGCCCACCGTGACAATGAGCATCGAACTCCAGTCCCGAACCAGAAGCCCCGAGCCCCGAGCCCCGACCGGATCCACATCGATCAGGTCGAGCGACAATGATCGACTCTGATTCGCTCAAAGGCCCACGCGGTGGCGGTCGCAGTCAGCAGCGCAGCCGAGCCCGCTCCCGCCACCGACCAGACGATGCTCTCCAGTCGACCTGACGACTTGACGATCCGGCGACCGAGAGCCAGATTTGATCTTTCATCTGATCAGGAAGCCGGGCCCAGAAGATCCAGAAACGGGATCTCAGACCTCCCCGACCGCACCCGCTCCCGATCCATCCGCGGCACCGTGATCATCATGGGCTGGTTCATCGGCGTCACGCTCGTACGAATCTCCGCCGGCCGCATCGAGCAAAATCCACAGCAGCCGCACCTGCAGGGGCGAAAGACCGATTACAAAATGACGCAAGGCCGCATCCTGGTCGGCGACCTGACCCAGCAACGCAAGCATGCGTGCGGAAGCGTCCTCCTCCCGAGATCGGGTCGCGTGGTACATCCATACCCGCCGAACGCGTACCCGTTCGACGTGTCCCTTGGCGATGAGACGGCCAAGCGTGGTGGCTATTGTGCTGTGAGCGAGTCCCCCGCCCAGGTTCTGCTGGATGGCGCCGGTGCTCACGGGCGTTCGAGCAACCCACAGCACCGCGAGAACAGCTCCTTCGAGTTCGCCCGGCTGTCGGCGGATCACCGTACCGGACGCGGTCTGCGTTTGATCGGTCTGCCCGGAATCGTTCTCCGGCCAGCTGGAATCGTCGTGGCGTCGTGGCGACCATGGGTCACGAGTAGTCAACAAGGGTCATCCTCGCAGGCTCGAATGACGGGGAGCGACCGGCCTTAGAGCGACCGGCAATAGGGGACGCGGCGTCGCGGCGCTGGGGCACGCACCTCGCGTCGTTGTCGTCGGTCGACACCCACAACCTCCGGTGCCTCCCTCCGCCGCCTCGCGATCTACGCGCCCCAGCCCCGCTCCTTGATCCACGTCCCTATTGCCGGGCGCTCTTAGAACGAAACGATCAAAGATCCATCAGGCATGGCTCTAGCTGCCGAGGACGAAGCGAACACCAGCCCTGATGACCGACGGGGTGATGCGGCCAGCCTCGATCACATACGCATCCCGGCGGCCCCCGTCGGACCATGGCATAGCGCAGGATCCAGCCTGACGAGCGCCCGCCGAAGCCGAACACACCGGCCGGCCGGGCCGCGGGCCCGTGCTGGCCCGATACACCTGTCCGGCCGGCCGTCACCGTTGGGAAAAGAATGGAAAGCACACCACGCATCGCTCGGGTCGCGAGCGTCCATGCACGGTCGATAGACCGCCGGCACCACCGCGGAAGTTCGGTATGGCTCGCATAGCAGGCGAAGTGGCCGAATGACGAGACACACGCGGAAGCGGGACCCGCCGACGCCGATGCCGCGCAGGCAGCTGTCCCGGTCATGGCTGAGAGCAACTCTCGAATGGGTTGTGCCGCACTGCCGGCGACGGACCGGATTCGGGCCATCCAGCTCGACCGGACGACGGGGTGTCCCGTCCGTCCACCACGAGCCCGTCCAGTCGGACCCGGCTTCGCGACATGTGCTGGAGCCCGCCCGTCTGTAGTTGCGTGCGCCCGAACTCGGCGCTCCACCTGCTCAACGAGCAGTTTATGCACCGGAGATTGAACAACGCATGCACAACCCGACAGAAGCCACTGTGCTTAGGCCCTCAGCGGGAATCGGACCTGACCGACCCGCCACAGGCCAACATGACCTAAAGCAATATAATCTAGAGCAACAGGACAAAACCAGCATAATAATGAATAAAATGACCAGACGAAATCAATACAGGATAGACCACTACAGACAGAACCAGCATGAACCAGGTTGATCCGGACCGGGCCTGCAATGAAGCGCTCAGGCTGCCCGCAACTGCGCGGTTCGCACCAGCGCGTCACACGTCTCCTCCGTACGCGTCACATCAACGCGCAGAGAAGTAACGAATGCGTTCAACTCCTCCTGGACGGCGACAACCGACTCATGTGCAGGTACCGGACAGTCGAGCTCCAGAAACATACCTAGACCATCCAGTTCATCGACGCATAGTGATATGCTGCCCACCTTTGCCGTCCGCCGGGTCTTGGCCACCCGAACAGTCGGACAGAAGCCCATGTTCAGGATCGCCTGATGCATCTGGTCACGATCAGCGACCTCGGTTTCATATGCATCACACGCCTGAGCATTAACAGTCGGCCGTCGCAGCGCGAAAAAATGACGGTTGTTTATCGTACGAAGACGTGGGAAGGAGACGCCGAGTCGGCTGTCGTCGAACGTCCAGCGATCGGGAGCGTACGCCTGGTCATCCTGAAAGAACGGCTCGCCCAGGTCGATGCCTCGCGCCTTGAGGGTCAGGAGGAGCGCCTCCCTGTCTCTCACATGGAACTTGACCTTAACCTCGCGCACACAAGCCTCCCCATCGTCTGTCCCGCCATCCCCCGACGCGACAGCCTGGCACATAACCGAACGACCAGAAGTAACACCCACCGCCAAAGCTATAGAGTCGGATGGACGTTGGACGCCGACGGAGTGGCCATGACCACATCTTTCTGGCGTGCATCTGAGCCGGGCGATGCGACATCGACCCTCAGCTGACAACCAGCAACGGTCAGCACACGTTCCACCCTTCCATCCAGCAGCGGTGCATTGGTTCGAGAGCCACTCGCTTCCGTCCTCGGGCGCCCACTCCATCCGTCGTCGTCAGCTCCCGTCATCCCGCGCCGGTTGCGACGGAGCGCCACGTCACAAACATGTTGCGCGCGAGCGGCGAGCGGAAACTCCGCCACCGCCACCGGATCAGCGGCCCAACCGCCTCCGCGGTCAGGTCGAAGCCGAGCACCCGTCGATCACGAGAGCGAAGCCGCCGACAGCCGGATGGTGCTCGATCTGGCGCGTTCGGGCAAGTCCGGCTCCCTTCCCGAAACCGGCCATGCCGGATCACCCCCCCGCGACGAGGTCCCCGCGCCCAGCTGATCGGGCCCGCGGAACGGTGACCCGGGAGATATAGATCGTATCAACGGGTCCCACACGACGGCCACGATTGGAATTCGCGACGCATTCATGACAGCGTGCAAGGTCTTTCATCGGCTCTTGCGCCCGACACCGCCTTACATCCACACGTATCGGCCCGCGTGTCGTCCGGCGACAGAACCGATAAGAGCGCCCGGCAATAGGGGCGCGGATCAAGGAGCGGGGCCGGGGTGCGTAGATCGCGAGGCGGAGGAGGAAGACA
>NZ_CAUVXG010000021.1:38475-68924 GCF_963555885.1 Protofrankia sp. Cr2 | reverse complement strand
TTGCCGGTCGCTCTAAGAGAGAATCGACGGGCCAGAACCGGACGAGGCCACCGGAGACATTCCAGGCGCGTCGGCACAGATATCCCGGATTTTCGCTGGTCCCACTTCACCCGGTACCCGGTGGAACCATCGGCCGGGACCCGACACGCACCGGCGCTCTCCTACGGGCAGTCCGCCGAGCTGTGTGATCATATTCGCCGGCCGACGCGCAGACTTCCGAGAAGCGCGGGCGATCGGCGGACAACCGGTCGGTCACGGTCGCCCTCGAAGGCCCCAGTATGCTCCGGTACGGATCAGTTGCAGACATCGCATGACGGGGAGCAGCGGATGGGACCTACCTCAACGGACGGTCGCTCCCGCGACGACACCGGCAGCGCTGACAGCTCCGGCAACGATGGCGACACCGGCATGAGCGACTATGCCGACAACGCTGGCTACAAAGCCAACAGCGACTACACCGGCTACGGCGACCACACCGGCAGTGGCGACTACACCGGCAGTGGCGACGACACCGGCAGCGGTAGTCGCAGTGGCGACACCACCGCCGTCGCCCGACCGGCGAGACACCGGCAGGGTTTCCATGCGGTGCTGGCCGGGCGGCGCCGGCGGTGGCTGCCGCTCGGCGGCGCAATCGCGGCTGTCGTCGTCATCCTTGTCCTCCTCGTCGTCGTTCTGAGTGGCGGAGGCGGCTCCTCGGCCCCGCACGTCGCCGGTACCACCGGACCCACGGCCGCGGCGAGCCCGCAGGCATCCGCCGGTCCATCCGGCCGCTGGGTGCTTGCCGCCGACACGCGCCCGCTGGACGGGCAGTCCGTGTCGGCCGCTGTGGATGTCACCCTGAACCCGGGTACGGACACCCTCGACAAGATCGAGCGCGTCAAGTTCTCCCTCGACGGCAACACGGTGGTCGACGACCGGGAGGCACCGTTCACGGTCCACCTCGACGCTGTGGCCGGCGGCAAACACACACTGACCGCGCGGGTCCGCACGAACACCGACAGCGCCGAAGTAACAGCCACCTTCACATCCACCGGGGATGGATCGACATCGGCCACGTCGGCTCCGGCCGCCGCGCCGACCGCCGAGGTACCAGCCGCCGTGCTGGCACAGGTACCAACCGCGCCGGCCCCATTGCGGACAGTCCCGGTGTCCACCGCTGATCAACTGAAGACCGCGCTCGCGGCCGCCCAGCCGGGAGACCTCATCGATCTCGCGGACGGTCAGTACAGCGGCCACTTCGTCGCCAGCCAGCCTGCGAACGCGAAGGCTCCGATCACGGTGCGTGGCTCACGCAACGCAGTGATCGACGGAGGGTCGATCAAGGAAGGCTACGGCTTCCATCTCGACAACGCCGACTACTGGCGCCTGGAGGGTTTCACCATCCAGAACGGCCAGAAGGGGGTGATGACCGACCAGACCAGCGGCGCGGTCATCACCGGGCTGCTGGTGCGCAACGTCGGCGACGAGGCCATCCACCTGCGGAACTTCTCCACCGACAACTTCGTCGTGGGATGCACCGTCAACGGCACCGGCCGCAAGGATCGCGGCTTCGGCGAGGGCATCTACATCGGCACGGCCAAGTCGAACTGGGAGAAGTTCAGCGGCGGGAAGCCGGACAACTCCGACCGCAACCAGATCATCGGCAACAGCATCAGCGGGGTCACAGCCGAGGCCGTCGACATCAAGGAAGCAACAACCGGTGGCGTTCTGAGCAACAACAGCTTCGACGGTTCGACGATCACCGGGGCGAACTCCGCGGACTCCTGGGTGGATGTGAAGGGCAACAACTGGCGCATCGAGGGCAACAGGGGTGTGAACAGTCCGAAGGACGGGATCCAGACCCATGTCCTCCTCGACGGCTGGGGCACGGGAAACATCATCACCGGCAACACGCTCGACGTCCGCGGCCCCGGCTACGGCGTCAGCATCGACAAGCCGGACAGGACCAGGAACACCGTCTCGTGCAGCAACACCGCCACCGCGGCGGCCAGCGGCCTGACCAACGTGACCTGCACCCGGTGAGGACAGGCCCGCTCTGACACCGCCCTACCCAGCTGGTCCGGCAGCCGGACCGACAGCCGGACCACTGTGATGGGAGAACCGAACCGGCTCGGCCAGGACGGCACCGGCGCCTTCAAGATCGGCGAGACGCGCGGCGAGCGTGGCCTCGGCGAGTCGGGCCGGTAGGGCGACGCTGAACTTGAGGCCGGCCAGCGCCTGCTCCCCGACGTGCGGCAGACAGAGCCGCTCACCTGCATCCGCGGTTGCGGCCTGCCACATCTGCGCGGTCAGGTCGGCGCGCAGCCGGATGAACGCCTCGTCGGCGCGCTGAAGCGGATCGGCCATGTCCGCGAGGGTGGCGGTCAGCGTGAGGTTGGCCCTGTACCCGGCCCACGTCCACCATCGCACGTCCCCGTTGTCGTCCCGGACGATGACGGTGCCCCGCGCATGAACGGTGTCGGGGTGCCGCGCACCTATCGCGTCGAGGCGCCGGGATGCACGCGTCGTCATCGCCACCGGCGGCCGGGCGCCGAGCATGATCTCCCGCATCGCCCGGGTCAGCCAGAAGGACAATCCGCCCATCCCGAAGGTGATCCAGCGAGCTTTCCCGCCGCCGTCGGCCGGTTCGACGTAGCAGCGCCGATGCGTCCAGTCGATGTGAGTGACGCGCCAGCTCCGGCCGCCGAGCAGAAGAAGGCGTGGCCCTGCCACCTGTTCGGTCAGCAGCACCGGGTCGGTCCGTCCGATCTCGTCGCGGCCGGATAGGACGCTGAATTCCGGCGCCGCGGTGAAGACTGCGGTCAGCGCAGAGAAATGCCGGTGGCCGAACCGGCGTTCCGCCTCCGGACCAATGAAGATCATTCCGCTGTCGGTGTCCAGGTACCCCTGCCTGACCAGGTGGCCCAGGATCGGTTCGCCGCCGCGGTCAAACGGGGCGAGGCCGTTCCACTCCTGGCTCCACGATCGGTCCCCGACGCGGTTCTCCTGGAGACAGAGCGCGAGGATCTGCTGGGCGACGATGTGGCGTGGCTGCGGGGGCGGAACAACCGGCTCAACCCAGTGCTGTCCCCACAGCAGGAGCAGGCCGGCGGCCCGCAGCAGCGCGCCATCGGACAGCACCAGGAAAAGACAGTTGCGTACGGCGCCCGGCCGGCGTCCGGTGCGGCCCAGACGCTGCAGAAACGACGCAACAGTGCCGGGTGCGTCCAGTTGGATGACCCGGTCAAGATCGCCGACATCGATGCCCAGTTCCAACGTGCTCGTCGCGACGATCACACAGTCCCGGGCCTGCGCGAACGCCTCCTCCGAACGGCGCCGCTCGTCCGCGGACAATGACGCGTGGGAAAGGAAAGTCGTGACTCCGCGTTGTCGCAGTGCCTGGCCGAGCTCTTCGACGAGCTTTTTCGAATCGCAGAAGACCAGACGTTTCTCGCCCCGGTGCAGCGCCGCGAGCACGGTTGCGGCGTTGGCGACCGATCCGACATAGTCCAGCTCGATGTCAGCGGTGGGAGGATCAACCGATCCCGATCCCGATCCCGGCCCCAGCCCCGGCACGAGCGCGGGCATCCCCCGCACCTGGGGCGCGACCACCCGGGCGGGACGCCGGCCCGCCGCCGATCCCTGCAGCCAGCGCAGAAGATCCTGCGGATTGCCGACGGTGGCCGAGAGCCCCACCCGTTGGACGTCCCGTCCAACGAGCCGTTGCAACCGTTCGACGACAGCGAGCAGATGCCATCCACGATCGTCACCGGCGAAGGAGTGGATCTCGTCGACGACGACGGCACGAAGGTCGGAGAAGAAGGAGCGATGATCGACGTTGACGCTGACGAGCATCGCCTCCAACGACTCCGGCGTCGTCAGCAGAACATCGGGACGGGCACGCAGGATGGCCTTCCGTCGCCGGTCCGTGACGTCACCGTGCCATACCGCCGACTGGCGGCCGAGCCAACCGGTATAGGTGGCCAGCCGTGGCTCCAGGTTGTTGAGCAGCGCCTTGAGCGGACAGAGGTACACCAACGAGGTCCCGCTCCAGTTTTCCGCCGCCATCCGGGACAACAGCGGGAACAGGGCCGCTTCGGTCTTGCCGCCGGCGGTCGGCGCGAGCAGCAGGGCGTCGTCACCGCCGATCAGCGGCGCTACCGACTCCTCCTGGAGCGGGCGGAGTCTCGGCCAGGCGAGTGTGTTGACGATGTGGTGGAGGACGACCGGATGCAGCAGGTCGGCATCGTCGCTCACGGCAGGTCGAGCTGGACGTCATCGGCGAAGGCCGCGTTGCGCTCCACCTCGGTCAGCTCGGCCGCGGCCACCGTCAACGGGTAGTCGCGCCGTGGGTTGAAGTCACCGAACTGATCAACCCGGTCAAGGACGTCACCGACGAGCTTCTTCAGGAACAGCCGGGGCGCGACCCCTACCTTGCCACCGAGCTGGCCGGCCACGGCCGCGGCGAGGTCTGCGACGTAGCCGTCGTCGACGACCGTGCGGATCCGTTCGGGCGCGGCCGAGCCGTCCGCGTACAGCTCGCGGACCTTACCCCCGAGCTCGACGAGCGAATCCAGGGTGAATCCGGGCAGCCGGATCTGCACCGCCCGCGGATTGTCGAAACGGGCGTCGGTGGTGAAGTCGGTCGCGAGCCGCTGGGCAAGCGGTGGAAGCCGCTGTACACCCTGCGGCCCGTCATAGAAGGCGGGCGTGCCAGTGATGATCAGATAGAGACCGGGGAAGCGGCCGCCGTGCACCTCGTCGATGAGCTGCCGCAGCGCGTTGAGCGCCTTGTCGCGTGCGTCGGAGCGGACCCGTTGCAGGGTCTCCACCTCGTCGAGCACGACCAGCAGGCCCCGGTAGCCGCTGTCGCGCAGGACGACCAGCAGCCCCTGGACGAAACCGAGGGCACCGAAGTGGTCGAGGTCCCCGCGTACCCCGGCGGCACGCCGGGCGGATCCGGCGACGTGCGGCTGACCAGACAGCCAGGCGAGCACGGCCTGCGCGGTGGCCTGGTCGCCGGTGGCGGTCGCGGCCCGGTAGCCGCGCAGCGCAGCGGCGAAGGCGGGGGCTGCCCGGCCGACGTCCGCCAGCCGCCCCTCGAGCAGATCACCCACCGCTCGTTCGAGCGCCGCTGCGTCGGCCGGATCCACCCCGCCGGCCGCGAGAACATCGTCCTCCAGGGCGTAGAACCAGGCGTCCACGACAGGGCGCAGCGCGCTCGGTGGAAAGGTCGCGGTGGCCAGCCGTTCGGTGAGTCGACGGTAGACCGTTTCCAAGCGGTGCAACGGCGTCTCGTTCTCGGAGATCTGCACCTCTGCTGTTGCAAGGTTCAGCTGCTTAGCCCGCTCGGCCAACCAGCGGGTGAGGAACGTCTTCCCGGAGCCGTACTCCCCCCGCACGGCTTTGAAGACCGAGCTTCCCGCCGCAACCGCCGCGAGGTCGTCGGCTACGGCGCTCTCGAATCGACGCAGGCCGACCGCGAGCAGATCAAGGCCCGACTCGGGCACCGCTCCGCGGCGCAACGCGTCGAGCACGTCCCGGCGCCGCACGACGCTGGCCCTGGTACTGGCCCTGGCGTTCACCGGAGCCTGCCGGACAGGCCGAACTGCTCGCGCAGCAGGACCACGTCGAGCCGGACGGTCCGACTGTCGTCGATCAATGAGAGCACCGGGTAGTTGTCGACGTTGAAGATCCGCTGCAGCGTGGTCGCGAAGCCGACCGCCCGGCCCGGATGCTCACCGGCCCGTTCAGCCACGACAGCGGTCGCGAGCCTGCCGTTGGCGTGCAGCAGCGCGGCCAGCGCAGCGGCGATCTTCCTGGTGGGCACCGTACGCGGCGTCAACCCGGCTTGAGCCCTGAACATCTCCGTGGCGAGCAACTCCTCGACCACGGCATCCACCCCCGTTCGTGCGGATGCGGGTACCGATGTCGGTACGGGCGTGCCCACGGCTGGCGTGGGCTCCGGCGCGTACCCCGGCGCGTGCTCCGGCGCGGGAAGGTCGAACGCCGCCTGGCCCTCGTGCACCGGCGCCCGGCGCCTGGTCCTACGCGGCGCAGGAGCCACGGCGGGATGCAGTGGTGGCGGTGCCGCTGACGTCACACCGGCGGGAGCCTGTTCAAGCGACCACCAGCCGGGACGCTGGTCGGCCAACGGCCGCCAGCGGGGTGGCACCATGTCCGTGCCTGAGGGCGCGAAGGGCAGGAATGCCAGTACGGGAACGGTTACCTCGGCCGGGGACGCGCCGCCGTGGTAGCCGGCCCTGCGGGCGGTATAGCGCAGCTCAGGATTCCACAGGGCGACAATCCGACCACCGGGGACCACCACCCGCGGCCCGGCCAGCTCGACCTCACCGTCGGCTACAGGCCCCTCACCGGACCTGTGCCGCGCCGAAAGAGCGTCGGGGGCGCCCGTCATCCGACCGCCGTGCTCGGGCACGTACCCGTGATCGCTGGTGAGCACCACAGCCCGCCCGGTGGCACGGGCATGGGCCATGACAGCCTGCAACCCCCAGATCTTCGAGACCGTCCAACCGGTGTCGAAACCCTCGTGGCCGGCGTTGAGGCTGTCGTCGACGGTGTTGATGACCACACCGACCACCGCGGCGTCGCCGTGTAACGCCTCGGTCAGCCCGGTGGCCAGGCGGGTGCCGGGACCACCGTGCAGGTCACCGCGATGGAACAGCCGGACGCTCTGGCCGCGCCAGAGCCGGTGCCGTTCGAAGGCGGCCTTCTCGTCGTCCTGGCCCCCTTCGGTCAGCCGCCCGGACAGCAGGGAGGCACGGGAGACGGCCGTCACCGTGGGAAGCGCGGCGATGGCCGCTCGACGGCGAGCCGGAGCGCCGGGTTCGGTGCTGAGCGGCTCGCCGATGGGCTCGCCGATGGGGTCGTACTCCTGCCAGCCCTCACCTCGCAGATCCTGGGCCAGCGCGACGGCGACGGCCGCGCTCATGCCGTCGAGGATGACGAGCAGCACCCGAGCGCCGTCCGCGCGCAGCATCGGGGCGACGACCCGTTGGAGCACGGTCTCCACGACGAGGGCCTCGCCGGGAGGGGTGCCCGCCGACGTCCACGCCGCCAGGCGACGCGCGAACGCATCGTCAAGGCCGCGGCGGCGCTGCGCTCCGGCGACGTACACGGCCCGGTATGCCGCGGACAGCGCTGGATGGACGTCCTCACCGGCCCAGATGTGCTGCAACGCGACGTCGGCCCAACCCCAGTCGGCGAGGTGCGCGTCGACGCCGGCTCCCGCGCTCTGCGGCGGCCCGGTCCCGGTGGCGAGCCACTGGACCAGCCGCTGGGCCATCATCACCTGCTCAACCCGGCGGTGCCGTGCGCGGGACAGGCGGTGGCGTCGCAGATCGGCGACCGCGGCCGCCGACACTGCCACCTGCTCCGGATCGAAGCCGGGCAGGCAGGCTCGCACGGCGGCGGCGAAGACTCCGGCCCGATGCTCGAAGCCCGACGGCAGCACATCGCTGACCCGCCCCGCCTCCTGTGCGCCGAACTGGAGGAGCAGTTCCTCGGCACGGTCGAGCACCGCGGGTGCGTACCCGTCCTCCCCGCCCGATCCGCCGGGACTGTTCGCCGCGCGATCGAGCAGGCCGACGATCACGTCGTGGGCCACTGCGGCGAAGGCCCGCAGCGTGGCGTCGTCGAGATGCGGGGCGTCACGCTGCCCGTCGCCGAAGTACGCCTCGACTCGCCCCTGTGCCCGTTCACTCCCGGCGGGCCTATCCGGTCCCCACAGGCACGCACACACCAGGCCCAGCGGTAGCGCATCGCTCCCCCGGCCGGAATCGACCAACGCGAACAACGCGCGCGCGGCCCGGCCCGTCCTGGCGGTGAGCCAGTCGACGAGTCCCCGTCGTTCCTCGGCACGCAGCGCGCGGAACGCCTCCGTGGCGCCGGGCAGGAAGCTCCAGCGCAGCAGCGCCGGCGCATCGATCCCGTCGGCGCCCAGCCCGAGCCGGTCAAGGCCCAGCCGGCGTGCGGCGAGCTGGCTCACCGCGGCGTCCCGGCTCAACACTGCGCCGGGCAACCGGGGCCACCCGCCTGGCGGCATCGCGTCGAGCAGCGCCTGGGCGGCCCACCGCTCCCCGGCGAGCCGGGGGTCCAGGCGGGCCGCGCCGAAACTTTCCTCCACCAGCGCCCACGGCTCCACGACATGGACCCGGTGCCGGTGGACCTGGCTCAGCACACTGTCACCGAGCTCGCCTTCCTCCCGGTCGGTGAGCAGGACGAGAAGCCGGCCGCCGGGCGTCCCGGACCATGCGGTTGTCTGCTCAAGCACCGCGAGTGGTGACACGCAGGGCACCACCCGGACATCCTTGCCGTCGACCTGGAACTCGGCCTCACCCTCCCAGACCGGCTCGGCGCGGATCAGGACGATCGGATGCGTCAGCGTCCCCGGTCGGCTGCCCGCCGGGCGCAGCAGACGGCGTACGCGCTGCTCGAGCGCGATCGGGCTGATCCGCGGCACCCGGGCCGACGCGGCGGCCGGGTATGTCACGGCGCCGGTCGCCACGTGATCTCCACCTCGCCGGGCTGCCCGGCGGCGGCATCGCGCAGCTCGGCCACGGCCCTGTCGAGATCGGCCGTGTCCCGGTCGGTGACCGGAACCCGCCAGCGTTGTTCGCCCCGCCGGCCGGTCCGCGGGGGCGCAGGCGGTGGCGGTGGCGGTGGCGGACCAGGTGGCGGTGGCGGACCAGGTGGCGGTGGCGGACCAGGTGGCGGTGGCGGACCAGGCCGTGCAGGCCGTGCAGGCGGTGCAGGCGGTGCAGGCGGTGGCGTGGCGGGCAGGACCCGGCGCAGCAGAGCGGTGGTGTCGGCCCGGGTGATCACGAGCGCCGGTGGCAGGGACCCGGTCAACTCGTCGTTGCGCGCAGTCCGGCTCAGCGCGTCCAGGATGGCCTGTGCCGCGGCCCGGTGGGGTTCCGCGAGCCGGTCGATCATCTCGAAGGTGTCCCACGGTGCCGTGGCGAGCGCGTCCGCGACGGTACGAGCGCTCTTGACGCTCCTGCCTATCCGGTCAGCCGGCCCGCCCAGGTCCGCGCCGCCCAGACAGGTGACGATCTCTGCCCCGGCCCGTAGGCCGGCCAGCGACTCGAGCAGGTCGAGAGCGCGACGGGCCGTGTGCAGTCGCCCGGTCTCCGCATCCGCGTCGAGACCGAGCTGCGCCGCGTGCCGTTCGAGTTGTTCCACCAGGGCACGCGAGTCCGGGCCGTGGTGGCGGGCGCTGCGACCTACCTCGGCGGCGAAGTCGCGGACCAGCCGGCCGCGCAGCAGGGTCGGAGCCGCCACGCCGAAGATCTTCGCCGCGCGGGCGCGGGCGGTGTCCCACTCCTGCTGGGCGGGCAGCCGCTGTTCCCGCAGAGCCATGTCACCACTGACCGCGTTGATCTCGGGAGACGGGTCGAGGAGACCGCCGTGGCGCAGCCATACCCGGTCGGTCTGCTCGGCGAAACAGGCGACGACCAGGCACGCGACGAGCCGCTCCAGACCGCGGGGATCAGGTTCGTCGGTCCACCGGATCAGGTTGGCGACCGTGAGGTCGCCTGCGATCTCCTCCTTGGCCGCCATCCGTTGGAAGTGTTCGACCCAGTGACGGCCGACGACGAACGCGGCCTCGTGCATCTCTCCCAGCCCGAGCGGGTTGGCGATGCGCTTCATCGTCGCCCGGTCGGCCTTGGCGACCTCGACGCGGCCGTCGTCCGCTTCGACGGCCGCGCGTACGTAGGAGAAAACGATCTTCGCGTCGGCGGGCCGGACGACCGCGCCGGCGCGGTCGGGGTCGAAGTCCGGATGGGCGGGGAACTGTTCGACGAGCATGTCCCCGGCGATCCGCCGCAGCGCATCCTTCATCGCCGCACCGACCGGCAGGACGGGGCGCAGTCCGGGCCACAAGGTGAGCAGGTGATCGTCGAAGGCGACGTCGACGTCCTCGGCCTGCTTGCGGGCCAGGCCGTACGCCTGGCGGAGCACGCCGCGGATCCTGGTCAGCAACGCGTCCCGCCGGCTTTCCAGGATCACCCTGGCCCGCTGCCGGTCGGCGGCGCTCAGATGCTGGGCGTGGCTGTCGAAGCGCTGCCCGCCGAGCAACCCGTCGAGGACGACCAGATGACGCAGGTCACCGAGGCGTGCGGCCGTGAACTGCGCGGGCAGCCAGCACACGGTGCGCGGCTGGGCGCCGGACTCGATGAGCGTCTGCACCCGCTGGCGGTCGTCGGCGGAGCCGTGGGAGCCCTCATCGAAGGGGTGGTCGACGATGAGCCGCCATGCGGACGGGTCGAGCGGATGGAACGCCTCGTCCCGCAGCTCGTCGGTATCCCGCACGTTGCCGAAGAAGATCTCTATCGACCGCTTACCGCCGCGCCAGGTCAACTCGGCGTGGTCGACGAACGTACCGGTCGCGGCGACACCCATCTCCTCCCATAACAACCGCTTGACCAGGAGTTTGCGCGCGCCGATGCCGTCGTAGTGCCCGGCGGAGGCGAGGATGCTGTCGACCTCGACACCGACCAGCTCCAGGGACACACCGGGGTCGTCGGCCGGGGTGAACTTGATCTCACCGAACCGGCCCGCCCAGGATTCGATCTTTCGGGCGACCCGCGTGTTCTCCTGGCCGGGGATGGGGCTGGTAATGCTGCCGTGGTTGAGCGCCGACAGACGCCGGACGGTCAGGTTGCGCAGCGCCGGTACCGAGGGCGCGAGCGCGGACAACAGCAGCGTCTTGATCAGCCGGTCGTCGCCGGTGAACGCGCGGATCCGGGCTGCGAGCTGGGGATCGAGCGGGGGATCGAGCGGAGGGTCGACCGCCGCCGGGGTACGGCGGATCCGCTCGAGGTCGTCCTCACCGAGCCCGTTCTGGTCGAGCAGGTACGGACGCAGGCGCGTCTCGTACAGCTTCTGCGCCGCCTCGAACTCGGCCTTGAGCTTCTCGGTGAAGGGCTGGTCCCCACCCCGACTGATCACGTCGTACAGGTCGCCGAGCGGGACGAGCTGGCCGAGCCGCAGGTCGTCGCGGTGGTCGACGAGGAGCTGGCGCATCAGCTTGAGCGCGGTACGCGATCGCTGCAGGGCGCTGGAGACGTGGACGAGAGTGTCCATGAAGGCGGGGCTGAACGGGTAACTGAGCCGAAACGAGCCGATGTCGGCGCCGGTGGTGGCGTCCGCGCCGAGCAACGCGTCCCACACCTCGTGACGGACCTTGGTCGTGGACTCGAACGCCTCCTCGATCGCAACCCGGGCCTCGTCGCTGACCGGGGTGAGCAGGCGGCGGTTGGCGACGAGGGGGAGGTTGCGGTCCTCCAGAGTGATCAGGTCGAAGCGGCCGCTGGCGAGGTTGAGGGTGTCCTGGAAGCTCAGCTGGACGGCGCCGGCGACATGCTCGCCGACGAGCTCGCGCAGGTCGCGCTGGCGGGCGATGAAGCTGATGATCGGGATGGGACGCCGGGCGTCCCCGCCTTCGACGAAGTTGGTGACCTTCTGGACCTCCCGGGAGACGAACTCCTGGTCGCCCATGGCGTTGGCGAGCCAGAGGATCAGTTCGTCGAGGAAGAGCACCAGTCCGTCGTAGCCGAGACTCTTGGCGTGCGCGGCGATCTCGGTCAGGCCGCGGTCGAGGGAGATGAACCCCTCCGCGTCCTCCCGGGCGTCCTCGGCGAAAACGGGCAGCCAGCTGGTGAGTAGGTCGGAGACCAGTCTGCGGCGCTGTGTGTCCTCATGCCCGGCGGCGAACGCCTCGTCGAGCCGCTGCGGCGTCCAGTACCGCTCCTCCTCGCCCCACTCGTCGTCACCGCCGCCATCTCCGCCGTCACCGCCGTCATCTCCGCCGTCACCGCCGTCACCGCCGTCACCGCCGCCGTTGCCACCCGGCAGGCCCTCGATGAACCTGGCGTCGCCCATTCGGGCCCGCAGGTGGCGGGCGTTGTCCAACAACGCGTCGGTGCGGTGCACCGCGGGGATCGGCGCGTCCGGATGCAGGACGCGAACGTAATCGGCGTAGCCGCCGAGAACCCGCTGTTCCATCGACTTGGCGCCGAGCATGTAGTACGGCACCAACAGATAGCGCTTGCCGGCCAGAAAGGCGTCGTGTTTGGCGAGCACGCCGGCGAGCTCGTCCCTGCGGCGGGCGGCGGGCTCACCTCGCAGCAGGGCGTGCAGGACGGCCATGAAGTGCGACTTGCCGGACCCGAATGAACCGTGCAGGTAGGCGGCCTTCGATCCACCTCCACCGACCGCGGACGCGATCAGACCAAGCGCCTGGTCGAAGTTCGCCACAAGACGATCGGTGATGACGTAGTCGCGCAACGTCGCCTCGGCGTCGGTGACGCCCTCGGTGAGTTTGAGGACGAAGTCGCTGGTGCTCGTACGTTGCGGGATGTGGATGAACTCGCGCAGGAGAGCCTGATGTGTCGGTGGCACGCGCGTCACGGTAACGCACCGGTGCACTCCGTTTGTCGGGCTCAGCCGCACCCCGCGACGCCGCATCCCTGTTGCCGGGCGCTCTAATATCGCCAGCACGGATCTTTGAGAGGAACCCGATGTCGTCTAGCGCCGTTCGTATCCCGCTGCATGCGCTGCGGACGACCGATCCGCTGAGCCTGGGTCGCCATCGCGTCCACGCCCGACTGGGCAGCGGCGGGATGGGAGTCGTCTACCTCGCGGACGGGCCGCTGGGGCAGGTGGCGATCAAAGTGGTCCGGATGGAGCTGGCCGACAACCCGGACTTTCGGACCCGGTTCCAGCGCGAGGTCCAGGCGTGCTTCCGGGTCGGTGGCACCTGCACCGCCCGGTTACTCGACTTCGACCTCACGGTCGACCAGCCCTGGCTTGCCACCGAGTTCCTCGACGCGCCAACGCTGGCAGGCCATGTGGACGCGCACGGCGCCCTGCCCGAAGCGGCCCAGCTGCTGCTCGGCGGCGGGCTCGCCGAGGCGTTGGTCTCGATCCACGCGGCGGGGCTCATCCACCGCGACCTCAAGCCGTCCAACGTCATCTGGACCTCGCACGGTCCGAAGGTCATCGACTTCGGCATCGCCGCCGCGCGCGACACACAACCGTTGACCGTCACCGGGACGCTGGTCGGCACGCCCGGCTGGCTGTCCCCCGAACAGGTGAGCACCGGCACGATCGGCACCGCCTCGGACGTGTTCGCCTGGGCGGGTCTGGTCTGCTACGCGGCGACAGGCGAACCGCCCTTCGGGAAGGGGACGATCGAGGCGACCACCTACCGGATCATGAACGAGGAACCGCGGGTCGACTACAACCGGGTGGCACCCCCGCTGCGTGACCTGATGCGCCAGGCGCTGTCCCGGGATCCGCAAGCCCGACCGACGGCGGAGCAGCTACGCACCGAGGTACTCGGCCGCACCATCGACTCCCCTGGCTACTCCCCCGCGCCAGGTCTGGCCGACCAGCTCACCAGGCTGCTGGAGCGTGGGCCGGACGGCTCGACCCTTCCCGATGGCCCGCCTGCCACCCCGCCCGGTACCGCGCCGGAACGCATCTCACGGCCGCCCGTCCCAGCACGGCGAACACGCTGGCCGCATCGGCGACGGCTCCTCGTCGCGGCGCTGGCCGCGGTACTCGTCGCCGCCGCCGCAGTGGCGACCGTCACCGTGCTGACCGCCGACCGCGGGTCTGCCGACCGCGGGTCTGCGGACAACTCCTTCACCACGACGGGGCCGTGGCGGTTGAACGTGGTGGATCAGATCAACGGACAGGACGACGGCTGCACCATCGCCCTCCGGGAGAGCACGACGGGTATACCCGTGACGCTGCCCGCGCAGATATACGGCGACAAGACCTTCCAGATTCACCAGACCGGCCGTTTTCAATGGGAGGCCACCGTCGGCTGCCGCCTTAGCGCACTTCCTGGCAGCGGAACCGCGACCCTCCCGTTCATCCAGGACCAGAGCGGCGATACCGATGCCTTCGCAGCACCCGCATCCGGCCGGGTCGCGGTAGAGGTGAAGGACTTCAGCGGAAACTCGGAATGCGATTTCCGACTCCACGACGCGGCGACCGGACAAACCGTCGACGTCAACACAGCGACGCCGGACGGGGCGACCAGGATCCTCGAGACCAACGGCTGGCCACAGGTCTATCTCACGGACAGCAGCTGCAGGGTGAAGCTTTCCGCGGCACCCTGACACCGACGTCACGTGCGTCAACGCCATCAAGCCGGTATAGCAACGAAGGGATTCACATGGACATCGGACGGGTCGGCATCTGGTCGATCGCCCTGGATACACAACCGCTGTCCGCCGCACAGAACGCGGTCGCCGAACTCGACGAACTCGGGTTCGGCGCCCTGTGGATTCCCGAAGCCACGGGCAAGGAGATCATGAGCCACGCAGCGCTGCTGCTCGCCGCCAGCCGGCGCATGGTCGTCGCCACCGGGATCGCGAACCTGTGGGCCCGCGACGCGACCGCCATGGTCAACGCCCAGCGCACCCTGACCGAAGGATTCCCCGACCGTTTCCTGCTCGGTATCGGCGTCAGCCACACCCTCGCCGTCGCCCACCGCGGCCACCAGATGGCCAGCCCACTCCAGGTCACCCGCGACTACCTCGCGGCCATGGACGCCGCCCCCTACTACGGCGCCCCACCCGCCACCGGTCTGCACCGCATCCTCGCGGCCCTCGGACCGAAGATGCTCACGCTCGCCGCCGAACGCACCGGCGGCGCACACACCTATACCGTTCCCGTCGAACACACGGAGTTCGCCCGCCGCCACCTCGGAGAAGGACCCCTCCTCATCCCCGAGCAGAAAGTCGTCCTCGTCACCGACCCCGGCGACGCCCGCCGCATCGCCCGCGCCAACGTCAGCCGCGTCATCCGCCTCCCCAACTACGCCAACAACCTGCGCCGACACGGCTTCACCGACGACGACATCGCCGGCCAGGGCAGCGACCGCCTCATCGACGCCCTCGTCGCCTGGGGCACCCTCGACGACATCCACCGCAGAGTCAAGGACCACCTCGACGCCGGCGCTGACCACGTCGCCCTCCAGGTCCTGACCGCCGACCCGACAGCGCTCCCCCGGCGGGAATGGGGCGAACTCGCCGCACTGATCCACTAGACGAGTACAAGCGCCCGGCAACAGGGAATTAGACCAAGAAACAGAGCTGGGGTTCGACACCAGGACGAACCGCAGTCCGGCCGACGTCAGCCTCTCTTGAATGCCTCCCGGCGCAGCATCTGGAACAGTGTGGGAGCGCCCTCGAGTGTTGTCACTGCGACCGCCTTCCGCACGAACCGGACATTGACCGCCTGCTCGAGCAGGCTCGCGGCGAGGTCGGCGCGGCTGGTGAAGATGCCCGGCGCCTGATCCTCGTGAAGCTCGTACCTCGTCACCCCGGCAGCATCGAACAGACCTGACGGGCGCATGATCGTCCACTCCAGGTCGCTGGCGCGGACGAGTTCCTCCATGAGCCGCATGTCCGCGTACGTCGTCTTGCCGATCGTCGCAGTGAGCAACGGCTGCATGACTCGGTTCATCAGAAAACCGCCGTCAGCATGATAATGCGGCTCGGTGGCACTCGAGCTGACCACGGCCAGTCGCTTGATCCCGTGCGTGGCCATCGCGGCGGCGATGGTGCGCACGCCGTCGCTGTAGACACTGATCGGCTTGCGCGTGAAGGGCACGCCGAGCGTCGACAGCACGACATGTGCCCCGTCGATCGCGCGATCGACGGCCGGCGCGTCATGGACGTCAGCCTCCACGACGTCCAGTCGTTCGTGCGTGATCGGGAAATCGGCCGGCCGCCTGGTCACCGCTACGACGTCGTGGCGGGCGGCGAGCGCCTGCTCCGTCAGCAGTCGGCCGGTCAACCCGTTGGCCCCGAAGACGACGATCCTCATGGTTACGCTCCTCCTGACCCGCAGGCGCGGGTCACGATCTAATACTACGAATCTCGTATGATACGAGAACGATAACATGACACGGGGAGGTCAGGGGGATTGGCAGCGCGAGGTGTTGACGGATCGGCATCTGGCGAGGAAGGACGAACCCGGAGCCGGCGGATCGCCGAGGCCAAGCTGAGCCTGCGCGAGCTGCGGATCGAACTGGCAGTGCTCAATCACCGGGTGGGCTCGCGGATAGAGATCAAGGACGTGGACTTCGACTGTCTCGACGTCATCACGCGCCACGGCCCGATCAGCCCGAGCGCTCTTGCACGTCGCGTCGGTGTGCACCTGGCCACGATGACCGGCATTCTCGACCGCCTCGAGAAGGGCGGTTGGATCGTGCGCGACCGGGTCGAGAGCGACCGGCGTGCTGTGCTCATACGCGGCGTGCCCGACAAGCAGCGCGACATCTTCCGGCTGTACGACGGTATGAACCGCTCGCTGGACAGGATCCTTGAGAACTACAGCGACGACGAGATCGACCTCGTCGTCGATTTCCTGCGACGCTGCACCGAAGCCGGGCAATCCGCCACGGACCAGCTCGCGAAGGGCTCCGACCCCTGAGCGGAAAAATTGCCCGGAACGACCCGCTGACCCACCTCCCGTCCGGAATGTTCACCGCGAACGCCGCCTTGCCGGCCTTGGCCGCCATGGCCGCCATGGCGCACGCCCTCGGTGTCAGCTCGGGCTGTTGTTGCCATGGACGATTCGTTCCGCGTTCTCGTCCGCCGGGTTCCAGGCGACGTCATTGTCCGGTAGAGGGGTAGACGCTGTCATCACAGCGCCCGGTGGAGCTGTTCAACCGTTTTTGGTAGATCCGCGATGTCAATCTCGGTCACAACGGATCGGTCCCGCGTTCGAACCTCGACGACGCCTTCGGCCGCTCGGCGTCCTATGACGACCTGTACCGGGCATCCAATCAAATCGGCGTCCGCGAACTTCACCCCGGCCGAGCTTCCCTGCCGGTCATCCACGAGAACGTCAAGCCCTTCCGCCTCCAGCGATCCGGCAACCGAGTTGACCACGTCCCAATCGACCTTCCGACCCAACGGGATCACTTCTACGTCGTAGGGGGCGAGTGCCGCCGGCCACACGATGCCGTTCTCATCGTGGTGCTGCTCGATCACGACCGAAAGAATGCGGCTTATGCCGATACCGTAGCAGCCCATTACCATGGGTGCGTCCTTGCCGTTACCGTCAAGAAACCTCGCTTCCAAGGGCACCGAATACTTTGTGCCAAGCTGGAAGATGTGGCCGATTTCGACTGATCTGTCGACCGCGAGTGGACCTGTGCCATCCGGAGACGGGTCACCCGGCCGGACATTGGTCACGTCCGCGTACTCATCCGGCGCAAAGTCGCGTCCTCGGTTGCAGCCGGTCACGTGGTAGTCAACCTCGTTCGCACCGGTACACCAGTCCCGCCCGGCCGCGACATGATGATCTGCGACGATCCTGCTGACATAGGGTGTAAGCCCCTGCGGCCCGACGTACCCTCGGATCAGACCGGGGTTCGCTGCGAAATCGGCCGCTTCAAGGAGCGTAGGCGCCGCGCCGAGGACCTTCCCGAGCTTGTACTCATTGATCTCCCGGTTGCCCGGGCAGAGTACGGCGACGACCTGAATCCCCCCGTCACCGGCGCGCGGAACCTTGTACAGGACGCATTTCAGTATCTGGCTCGTCGGTATGCCGAGGTGCGCGGCGACTTCCTGAACCCCCGGAACCCCAGGGGTGTGAATACGCTGGAGCGGGTCTGTCCCGGCAGCTACTTCGGCGGGCCGCTGACTCGATGCAGCTTCCATGTTCGCGGCATAGCTGCCCTTCGGGGCATAGACGAACAGATCCTCACCGATCTCGCTCGGGGCCATGAACTCGTGGTTCACGTCGCCCCCGATCTCACCGGCCTGTGCCTCCACAGCCCGAAACCGAAGCCCACAGCGGGTAAACACCCGTACGTAGGCGTCGTACATCACGCCATACGTCTCACGGAGCGAGCTGAGGTCCACGTGGAAGCTGTAGGCGTCCTTCATGACAAAATCACGAGCACGTATGAGGCCGGACCTCGGCCGCAACTCGTCGCGGTACTTGGTCTGAATCTGGTAGACACTCAGAGGCAGGTCCCGATAGCTGCTGATCTCGTTCGCTATCATGTTGGTGACCAGTTCCTCGTGGGTGGGACCGAGGCAGAACTCCGCTCCCTTTCGGTCCGTCACCCGGAACATCAGCTCGCCATAGTTGGCCCACCGGCCGGTCCGTTCCCACAACTCGCGCGGCATGATCGCCGGCATCAGCAATTCCTGACACCCGGCCGCTGCCATTTCTTGCCGAACGATCTTCTCGACCTTGCGGAGGACGCGAAGCCCGAGGGGAAGATAGGTATAGATGCCCGATGAGACCTTCCGGACATAGCCACCACGAACCAGCAGCCTGTGATTGACTGTTTCAGCTTCAGCAGGATCGTCGCGAAGCGTCCGGACGAAAAGACGAGAAAGATGGTCCACAGGGGTAAACCTCCGTCACGCGAGAGGAGCCGAGAAGGGCAACGCCCGACGGCATTTCTGATCTAACCTACTGCCTCCGACGGCCAGGGTGTCAGGAGCCCTTGGCCTACCGGGCAGCCATCTACCAGGCTCCGGAGCCTTAACGATCACACTCCGTGCCCCGCCGCAGCGAGTCCAGAAACCCGATCCGGGTTGCGTTCCGCGGAACGCAACCCGGCGTGCGTCTGCCAGAAGTGCTCGGCCGGGCCGGTCGGCCGGGCGGGGTCGGGTCAGATCCTGGGTCAGGTCTTCTTCCGGCGACCGCGGGGGGCGACCGGGGGACGCCAGTCGGCGAGACCGTCCTCGCGCAGATGCAGCCGGTTCGTGCAGTCGGCGAGGAACCCCTCGTAGACCTCAGCGGGGCTGCCGTCGTAGAGCGGATCGAACTCACCATGCCACTGCCACACCCACGCCAACACCTCCCGCAAGCCGGCGAGCAGCGGAGCGAGGCGCTCCGCGCCCCAACCGTCGTTCTGCTCCCGCTCAACGACAAGAGTGGCCAGAGCCTGCGCCTGCTCACGGTGATCCCAACCGGCCCAGCCGACCAACAGGCTCGAGTCCCCGTCCCGGCAGGCGTGCGGATAGGAGACGAACCGCTCCTTGGGTACGTCGAGCTTGCCGCGCTGCCGCCAGAAACTCGTCCGGCGAAAATCGGTCGGCTTGTACTTCGGCGGCACCGGGATCCTGTCGCGGATCTTAAGCCGCTCCTCCTCGGTGGGGGCGGCGTCCTCGGCCCGCTGCAGATCCCAGACGTGCTCCCAGTCGCCGCGTTTGACCAGCCCGTCGTCGGTGTACCGCAGGGCGGCGAGAAACGGGACATGCTCGTCCGCGACCAGGTCGGCGACAATCCCGGTGAGCTCCCCGCCCGGCTGGTACAGCTCGGCGACGGCGACGAATGTCTGGTCTCGGCGCAGCTCGTCGGCCAGCTGGGAGGTGGTCAGCGGCCGGGGCTGCACCATCGCGTCGACCTCGTGGAACCACAGTTCGCGCGCTTCGCAGCGGTCGAGCAGCCAGTCGCGTAACGCCTTGGCCTGGAGAGAATCCCAGCCCTCGGTCGCCCACCGCCGCTTGCACTCGGGTCGCTCGATGAGCGCGAGATGCCGGTTGTTCCCGATGACGGCGATACGCCTTTCGACCACGGCCCGGTACTCGGCGGGCCAGTGGCCGGGGAGCTCGGTGATCGGTGTGGAGCCATGCCGGGTGAACCACGCGGTGCTCGCCTCACCCGCGGCCATCCTCCGAGCCAGGACGATCTCGAACGCCCGCTCCCCGAGCGTCAGCTCCGGGACGGCCTCGCCCGGCGCGGTCAGTTCGTCGGGGAGCAGCCCGTAGAGGGAGTAGACCTGCCAGTCCAGCTCCTCCTGCAACGCGATCATCCGCGTCCGGGTCGACTCCCACTCCCGCCGCGCCTGGGCCAGCCGTGCCCGGGTCGGTGCCTCGTCGGCCGCGACCGCCGACGGACTCACCGCGCCGAGCCGCTGCGCCAACCCGTCCAGCTCCCGCGCCAGCTCCAGCGGATACTCCGCCGGCAGCGGAAACTCCTGCAGCTTCGTCCCGGTGAACTCGTAGAATCGCTCCCACATTTCAGTCTTGATGCCAGACTGATAGCCTTCGTTGCCTTTATTGTGGCTTACCTGCTTGAGCCAGAAGCAGGCGGTCGAGCTGTTGAGCACCCCCAGTAACCGCAAGTGCTCGTCCTCCCCAGCGCTCTCCGGCAATTTAATCACCGGCGCAGTACGATTGAAGACTTTTCCCCCACGATCAAGCACGAAGTGATTGTGAGTGCCAACAAATGCAAGGGCGATGGAAAGCGGAACTCGCAGCTTGCTTGCGGTTAGTCGACCGTACTCGGACCATTTCAGCCCGCTTTCCACCTTCGTTCGCCCACCGAACAGGATACTCCGACACAGGTTGGTGCGCCCTGGCCACAAATATCGATGCATTGGCGGATTGCTTGGAACGTCAATCGGGGAGTAACCCCGGTCGTAAGGAAACACTGCCACTTCGTTTTGGGACCACGCCCAGTCACGCAGGGAGTCACCGACAATCATGGGCCTCCACCATGCATTCTCAATTTGGTGACGCCTTGCGCTCGATTCCGGAAGCAAATAAAGATCGTCTTCCAGAGTAAAACTTGTAATACCGATAGATGAAGCGATTTGACCAAGCCGAATGTCGGCGTGGACCTCAATTTTAGCCTGGAGGTCGGAGGCACCGCCACCGCTGAGGCTCCATGGATAGGTCGCTACGCGCTCTCGTGGTAGATCCACAACGCTGACCCATTCACTTTCGGATCCAGCGTGATCAATCTGCTCCACGATCGCGCGCCAGACAAGGCCCTCGCTTGGCACGGCGGGTGCGGACGGCTCGCCGCGGATCCCGAGCACTGCCCGAACGGTTTCGGCCCGCTTCCTGTCCTTGCGACGGCCGGCGAGGATGACGGTCGGGGTGCCGTGGCCGGGGATATAGGCGCCCGACGTGTCGATGATATGCGTCAGCTCGACCTTGTTCGCAAAGAACTGCTCGATGAGCTTCTTCCCGAACTCCCGCTTCATGAAGGAGTTGGCGGTGATCTGGCCGACGTAGCCGGCGCCCCGGCCGTCGGCGTCGGCCTCTCTGGCCAGCTCGAAGAAGCGCTGGGCGAAGGGGGCCGAAAGGGCGTACTTACCCGAGCAGGCGTCGTACAGCTCCCGGTAGTGCTGGTTCAGCTCCTTGTCCTTGACCGTGATGTACGGCGGATTGCCGACCACCGCGTGATAGCGGCCCTGCGCCAGAATGCCGGGATGATCGGTCACATCTTCGGTGGCGTAGGAGAACGCGGCGAACTCGTCTTGCTCGGAGTCGAACAGGCCGAGCTGCCGATGCTTGATCAGCGAGTCGCCGACGGCGATGTGCAGGGGGAAGGTGTAGCCGGCGGCCTCGGCCAGGGAGGAGAAGCCGGCGGCGCGCAGGGCGGCGACCAGCAGGCGGAACCGGGCGATCGCGACCGCGAACGGGTTGACGTCCACACCGTGCACGGCGTCCAGGGCGAGCCGGACCCGCTCGTGCGCGTCCCGGCCCGGGGCGTTGTTCTCCCATTCGGCGAGCAGGCGATGAAACGCGCCGAGCAGAAAATGGCCGGACCCGCAGGTCGGATCGATCATCTTCACGACGTCGTAACCGAACTCGTCGATGGCCGGGCTGAGCGTCAGATCGAGGATGAACTCCTCGACGAACTCCGGGGTCTGCAGCAGCGCATAGCGCTTGCGCGCGTCCTCGGAGAGGTCCTGGTAGAGGTCACCGAGGAAACGGGTGTCCCACGCCGGGTCGGTGAAATCGTGGACGAGTCGGGCGTCCTCGCCACGGCGGCGCCAGAAGGCGATCAGACCCTTGGCCGCGTCATGCGACACCGGGATCTGGTAGAGCGCGTTGTGCCGCCGGTCGAACAGGGATGCGCCCACGGGCACACCGGCGATGGCGTCGAAGGCAGCGAGCAGCCAGTCACGGTCGGTCTGGGCCGGGTGGGTGCGGAAGAACTCGTCCTGGGACTCCTCCGCCAGCGTCATGCTGGACGTGTCCGGCCCGGCCAGGTACGGCTCGGCGAGCAGGCCGTTGTCCTCGCAGAACCGGACGAACACGGTGGCGAGCACCCAGGCGACCGCGGCCTGGGTGACCCGTTCGTCCCGCCATGACGCCCAGGTCGCCGCGGTGCGCTTCACCCGGAACGCATCGAGGTACTCGGCGCGCAACGCCGTCCCGACCTCCTCGACGACGACGACCTGTTCGCGCAGGTCCGCCTCGAGTGTCCGGATCTGCCGCTGCAGATCCTTGAGTAACGACCCCCGGTCGATCACGATGCTTTCTCCCCGCTCCGGTGCTCGTTGGCCACCCACGCGTCGGGCAGCATGATCCATTCGTTCTCGGTGACGACCTGCACGAGCTCGCCGTCCAGGCGCGGCGGGTGCCCGGGGTCGTCCACCGGGCACAACAGCCAGGTCGGTCGGCCGCGTGACCGCGACCGCCCGGCGACCGCGTACAGCACGTCCATGCCGCGGTAGCGGGCGAGCGGGCCGGCGTCGTGCAGGAGCAGCGGCCCGGTACCGCCTACCGGGTCAGCGCCCGTCAGGTCAGCGCCCACCGGGTCAGCGCCCACCATGGCGACCAGGCGCGGTTCGACCACGGCCCAGGCCGCCGCCGCGTATTCGCTGATCTTCCGAGCCGCCCTGCTGCCCGGTTCGGCGACATCTGCGGCGAGGACCGTCGCCCAGGTCGGTTTCGGGCGGGGATCGACCTGATCGTGCAGAGCCGCGAGGAAGAGCGCGGCGATGTTCACGGGCTGTGCGCCGAACCGGCCGGCCAGCTCGTCGCGGGCCAGCGTGTACCGGTTACGGCGTACTGTGAGTGCACGGAAGCCATCCGTGCCCGCAGCGCTGGTGAGCCGCTGCTCGGCGACGACCGCGGCCGCCTGCTCCGGGGAGTCCGCGGTGTAGCGCGATATGCCCCGCGCCGTGGTGCGGCGCGTTGTCACCGGCACGCTTGAGAACATCCCGGTCGAGGACAGGAGCCCAGGCGGGAGGACGTACCCGCCGTCGCTCCACCTGACCTCGAAGCCCGCTTCCCGCAGCAGGCGGTCCAGTTTCGGGTGCTCCGGCAGCGGCTCCAGGTCCGGGAAACGCGCCCGTACCCGCTCGCGGATGGCCTCGACGGTCAGTCGTTGGCTTCTGGCCGGGTCGGGGTGCGGTGTGATCAGACCTGCCTGGGCGATCCGCAGCGCCCGCACCGGATCGAGGTCGCGCGGGTAGATCTCCATCCGGGCGGTGGCCGCGGCGTTCTGTGAGGCAGCCGCGGCAAGGCGAACGAGGCGTCGCTCATCAAGGATCATTCCCTCGCCGGCCGCATGCCCAGGCCGGTCACGCCGGTCACGCCGGTCAGGCCGGTCAGGCGCGTCGGGCCTGTCATGCCCGTCGGGCACGTCTGACCAGTCGGGCGCGTCGGACCCGTCCTGGTCATCCGGTCCGAGGGACAGGGACGTCGCCCGGACGGCGGTCAGTTCGCGGAGCACCGTCGCGGGCGCGGGCAGCACCTCCAGGCCGGCCAACCGGTCCGCGACCCGTCCCAGGGCGTCGGCGTGGTCGAGCAGAGCCGGCGCCGACGGTGTGCGCGGCCCGTCCTCCTCGGTCACCTCCAGGGCGACGAGCAGCACGTTCCCGTGCCGGCGGATCAACAGCCGGGATTCGTCCGCTAGCGCGTCGATCTCCACCGCGGCGCGGACGGCTGCGCCCGCCACCGCGCGGCGCAGATCCTCCCCGCTCGTCACCGAGCCGCGCCGGGCCAGCACGGCCGCGGCCAGTTCGGACATGCCCATCACCCGGCCGCCGTCGGCGAGCAGTTCGACCAGCTCTGCGTGGACGCTGCGCACAACCGGTTCGCCATGCCATTCGCGGCGCTGTTTCGACAGCACCTGCGCGACCCGACCCGAGCTGACTCCGAGTTTCTCCGCGACGAGCTGCTGGCGCGGCCACGGCGGCAGCCCCGACAGGACGCCGTCGCGATCGGGTAGCCCGAGCAGCAGGCGGGTCGCCTCGACCTCCGTCGCGTTGCGCCCGTTCCTGGCCAGGGCGGGCAGGAGCCGGGCGACGACCCCGTCCACCCCGACCCGCGCCAGCACCGCTGACGTCCCGTCCCCGGGAACGTCCATTCCCTCATGGTGGGCGGACGTCCCCATCTCATCGGCCGGCTGCGCCGGCGCCGGGTTCCCACCGAGCAGGGTTTTCCATTCCCGGATCCGACGCTGCAGCTCACGTCGGGTCTTCGCGCCCAGACCGGGCTGGCCGATGATCTGCTTCGAGTTGAGCTCGAGCAGATCGGCGACGGTCGTGGCATTGAGCTCATGGGCCGCTGAGATGGCCCGGGGAGTCAGGCCCGCCGATTCCAGGAGTGTCGACCGGGTCGCCTTGGCGGCAGCGGTGTCGCGCGCCTTCCCCGCGGCCTGATCGTCCTCGGGTTCGGTCCCGATCGGATGATCGGTGCCGACCGGCACGGCCGCGTCCGAGGTGCGGAACACCTGCTGCCAGGCGTCCCGCATCTCCTTCAGCGTGGCGAACCGCCCAGACGCCTCGCGGTCGAGCGCGCGGGTCAAGAAGCCCGCGAGACCGTCGCGGATCGCCGGGTCGAACGCTTCGACGGCCAGCATCGGCGGCCCGTCGGTGTACCGGGCCTCGGTCCGGCCGTCCCCCCAGAACGGCAGCTCACCCGATGCCATCTCGTGCAGGGTCACCGCCAGCGCGTAGCGCTCGGCGTGGTCGTCGTACACCGGGCGCGGCGGGGTGCCGAGGAAGGGGTCGAGGTAGCGGGGCGTGCCTGCCTCGATCTCCTTGACCGAGATACCGGCCAGGGAGAAGTCGAAGAGGACGAGCTGCCGGGTGCGGTTTTTCCGGATCTTGATAGCGATGTTGTCCGGCTTGAGATCACGGTGGGCGACGCCCTCGCCCTCCAGGTAGTCGACGGCACCGAACAGGTAGTCGCTGAAGGTCTCCAGGTCATCGACGGTGAGCCGGCCTTCATCCCGCAGCTTGCGCGCGACGGTCTTCTCCCCGGCATGTTCCAGGACGAGCACGGTGCGCTCCCCGACGCGGATGGGCTCCTGGCGGGAAAGACGGATCACCCGGGAGTCGGCGAGTTTGCGCAGAATCTGCGCCTCGTGATCCAGGCGGGTCGCCTTCTCGTCCGACAACGCGACCTTGAGCACCTCCTGGGCGCCGGTACGTTCGTTCGTGGCGAGAAAGGCACGGCTCGTCGAACCCGTGCCGAGCCTCTTGTCGATCCGCCACTCCCCGCCGACGAGGTCACCCGGCCGCGCCTCCAGCGGGTCCGGCTCGTCCTCGTTCTCGTCCACGGCAGGCATGATCGACCGGGTCGTCGGTGCGGTCAGCTCGTCCTCGACCAGCTCAAGGAGTTCGAGGAACTCGCTGACGGTCGTCAGGCGGTCGGCCGGGACGGGCCGGGTGGCCTCCTGCACCAGCCCGTCGACGAGTTCGGAGACCGAGTCGACCGCGGCCGACGGGCGCAGGCCGTCCTCGCCGGACAGCCGGGTGAGCAACTCCGAGCGCTGCGCGGCCGGCGCCTTCCCGGTGAGCAGCAGGTAGGACACCGTGCCGAGGCCGAAAACGTCCATCGCGACCGGATCGGGATCCGGCGCCGACAGCTCGGGGGCGAGATAACCCTCGGCGGAGCGCTCCAGATGCGGGGCGACCTGACTGGCCGCGCCCGCCCGCACGGACACGCTGGGGGTGGCGCTCCCCGAGCCGGCGCTGCGGGTCGCCGCCTGCCAGTCACTGATCTGCAGCCGCGGCGAGAGCCACACCTCATCGCCGCCCCTGCGCCGGGACGCGGGAACGGCGAACACGCTGCGCGCGGACAGCGCCCGGTGGTGCAGGTGGCGCCCGTGCGCGTACCGGATCGCCTCGGCCAGCTGTCGGATCATGTCGATCCGCGTGGCGGCGTCCAACCGGTCGCCGAATCGCGCCATGTAGTGGTCGAGCCGCTCGGCGTCCGGCCGGTGCCGAAAGATCAGAGCAGGTCCGGCCTCATGCTGCTCCATCGCGTCGACCTGGACGATGCCCGGATGGCTGATGCCGTGCAGCGCAAGCATCTCCCGGCGGGCAGCCTGCTCGATACTCGTCCGCTCGGCCTGTCCGGCCTGCCGCTCCACCAGGTAGATGCGGATCCGGCGCCGCTCGGAGACGATCTGGGAGTGCTGAGCGAGGTGGTCCTGCCAGGTCGGACCGGTATCGAACGGCGGGAACGTCAGCTCCCACGACCCGATCTGGAAGTGGCGCCGGCTCCGCGCGATGCCGACTCCGTGCAGGAGCTTGGGGAGGGCTTTCGACAGCTCCGGACGGATCCGCTCCTTGTCGTCCCGTGGTGGTTGTTCAAGCAGCCCGGACCAGATCGGCGGCAGCGGGCCGGGCTGCCCACCGTCGGGGGGTTGTGGGCCGAAAACCCGGTGGAGCTGGTTGTCGGGCAGCTCCACCCGCAGGCTCGGGACGGCCAGGAACACGGCAGCCTGGATGTAAGGAATCTTCAAGCCCAGCCGCAGGCGCCCGGCCTCGGCGCTGAGCAGCGACCGCAGCTGCTTGGCTTTCGAGTCCGCCAGATGTAACGGGTTGTCGAAGACCCGCTCGCCACGCTGACCCTGCAGGATCCAGTTCGAGCCGCTCGCGGTCAGCCGACCGTGCAGACTCTTGATTTCGATCAGGTACAGGCCGCCGTGGGTGACGACGAACAGGTCCACCTCGCGGACGTGGCCGGTACCCGCGGTGAAGGTGAAATTCGACCACGCGCGGTACGGCTCTGCCTCGGGTAGCCGCTCCTGGATGTGTTTGAGCGCCTCCCGCTCATGCTGGAACTGGGACGGTGCGACCGTCGTCCACCGACCCTCACGCATGATCGACCCCCCGGCCGCCAATTACCCCACCGGGACCACACGTATACGCTCCGCACTCGAATCGTATACCCATAGACACCAAAAGTGATTGGCTGTCTCATTTAAGTGAATGAAACAGTTAATATAGTGCACCCTAAAGTGTGATCCGTGGCGCCATCGGCAGTGCACAGAGTCAACGCGCCGCGGGACCGGTGATCCGAAGTTCGAACGGCCCGCCGACCTCGCTCACGTCACGCAAGGCCGCTCTGTGCCCCGGGCCCGTTTCGCCATGAGCGCGGCCAGGGTCGGCGGATTCACCAACTCGATAACTGATCGACGGCAATGGATAAGACGCGGTCCATTCCATCGTTCTCTCCCATCGGTTTGCTGCACAAGCGCGCCGTCGGCGAGGGTCGCCGCCGTTGCGCTGGAGGACTCGTGGACCGCCGCACCGTGATCGCGGGCATCGCAGCAGCTCCCCTGGTCGCCGCTTCCGGGGTGACCGGCATCTCATCGGCGTCAGCCACCGATTCCGGTGGCCACGAGCGCCATCGCACGCTGGTGATCGGGCACCGCGGCGCGTCGGGCTACCGCCCGGAACACACCCTCGCCTCATACGAGCTGGCCGCCAGGTTGGGCGCCGACTTCATGGAGCCCGACCTCGTGCCCACCAAGGACGGCGTCCTGGTCTGCCGGCACGAGCCGGAGATCGGCGGCACCACCGACGTCGCCGACCACCCGGAGTTCGCCGCCCGCAAGGTGACCAAGGTACTGGACGGCACGCCGGTCACCGGCTGGTTCACCGAAGACTTCACCCTGGCCGAGCTGAAGACCCTGCGCGCCAAGGAGCGGCTGCCGGCCATCCGGCAGGAGAACACGATGTACGACGGTCGGTTCGAGGTCCCGACCTTCATCGAGCTGCTCGAGCTACGCAAGCGCCTGTCCCGGGAACTCGGCCGCGAGCTCGGCGTCTACCCCGAGACCAAGCACCCGACCTACTTCCAGAAGGCCGGTCTGCCCCTCGAGCAGCGACTCCTGGACCTCCTGAACCGGTACGGCCTTAACCACCGCGGCGCCGCGGTGTTCGTGCAGTCCTTCGAGACGAACAACCTGCGCCAGCTGCGCACGCTCGGGCTGCGCGCTCCCTCGGTGCAGCTGCTCAGCGCCGCCGGCGCTCCGTTCGATCTGATCGACGCCGGCGACCCGCGGACCTACGCGGACCTGTCCACCCCGGCCGGCCTGCGGCAGATCGCACGCTACGCGAACGGAATCGGCCCGGACAAGACGCAGATCATCCCGCGGGCCGCGGACGGAACACTGGGCACGCCGACCTCGCTGGTCCCCGACGCGCACGCCGCGGGGCTGGTACTGCACCCGTACACCTTCCGGGCGGAGAACAACTTCCTGCCGGCGGACTACCGGCGTGGGACGAACCTCAGCGACTTCGGTCGGGGGATCGACGAGCAGGTGACGTATTTGAAGGCCGGCATCGACGGGCTGTTCACCGACCAGGCCGACATCGGTGTCATCGCACGGGCCGAGGCGTTCACGTCCTAGCCTCGTGCGGTGCGGCACCGCGTAGTTCCAGCGGGGATGCGCTCCCCGCGTCGCGGGAACGTGCTGAACATGGCGGCGGACAACCTCGCCACCGTGTTCAGCACGCCGACGTTGTGATGAAACGATCGTGCGACCTCAACGCGCCGTGGACAACTGCTCCGGACGATCCCGCGACCACGCCAACGTGTCGCTGATGGCATCGAACAGCTCGAACAACTCCTCGGCGATGTCGACATGCGGACTGCTCAGAACAACATTGAGGACACCATGACCGTCCGGCACGGGAATGAGCGTCTGCATGATGACGCCGTCGATCCGCACCCCGTCCGGCTCCGACCGCTCAACCCCACGCGTACGCACAGCCCGGCCGGCCGGCATCTCGACGACCGTCACGGTACGCCACGGAGAGCTCCGATCCGTCGGTACCACCGCGGTGATCTGACCCGCGATCGCCTCGGCCGTGTTGTCCGCGTCGGTCGCCATGCCGTCGGTGTGAAACACCATCACGCTGGCCACCAGACCGTCCGAACCGTCCACCAGTTCGGCGGTGGCCGCGCAATACACAGCCCCCTGCCGCTCCGCCCGCTCAGCGACCTCCCGCAGCAGCCTGAGCAGCGCCGCACGCTGTGGCCGCAGTTGTGGGAGCTGCGCGATCCGCTCGTCGACCAGACGCGCGAGGTCACCGGTACGGCTGGCGCGCCACACGTCGAACTCAAACCAGGAGCGGGGCACCCGAAGGGTGAACCACGATGGCGCACCGGTTCCGGTAACGGTCACACCGCACCGCCCGCAGCCACCGGCGATGCGGTCACGCCGGCATCAGGAGACGCAGCGACCGTAACCGTGGGTGCCGCCGGCGGCAACACACCGGCGAGGCCGGAATCCGCCGCGGATACCCCGTCGGCCAGGCCACGCAGCAGACCGGACGCCCGCTCCAGCAACTTATCCAGCGACTCACGCCGGTCAGACGACTGGCTGACGAAATGATGCAGGGCCGTCTCCACCTCGCCCGACCCCGTCTGACCATGCAGACCATCGAAAGCGGCACCGAGCGAGGAGAGCGCAGCGCGAATGTCTGCCAGCTCACCGGACACCTGCCGGGCGACCTCGGGATCGCATCCGAAGACACTCGCCGTCACTTCATTGCCCCTTCCATGGGCCCGCACACCCGTTACCGTCTCAGACGCCTGAAGGCTAACCAGCACGCTACCAAGAAGCAATAACGGGAAACCATCCGTGGCCGAAGATCGCGCGATCGTATTTTTCAGAGGTCACCGCCGGAACATTCGTCCAGGATCTGGCGGGCCGGCTGTCCCACGCCGCCGTCATCGATCACCTGGTTCCCACCTCACCTCGCATGCACGACCTCGCATGCACGACCTCGCATGCACGACCTCGCATGCGCGACCTCGCGTGCGCGCAACGCTCGACCCCACACCGCCGCGCCATGGGGTCGACCCGGTCCCGGCCAGGCCAATCATGAGCCGGCGAGCCCAGCCGCCGTCATCGACGCGCCCCACGAACACGCCCATGTGTAAATAAACGGCTACGGAAAGTTATATCGCTACACCGGAAAGAACGGCGTAACCGCCGAGAGGCCGCCATCGGAACGAAACCGGGTCAGCTCCCGAGACTCACCGGAGATGGGTGCCTGTTCGCCCGAACAAATCCAGCGAAGCCGTCTGAATGTCACGCCAGACCATCCTTCAGCATGCGGAGGCAGACTGCATTTCCTACCCTTGTCAGGGAACGCAAGCCTACCGACATTGATCGCTATTGGCTGGTGACCGCAGGGCGGACCGAAGGTGGGTTGTAAACGTGATCGAGACAGCTGAACACACTCCGCCGCATAGGCCAGCCACCCGCACCTGCCGCCCGAAAGCGTCGGGCCGGCGGGGATTTCGCCGGATGACGTTCCTACGGCGGCAGCGCAGATCCGCGGTCGTGTTGCTGCTGGTTGTGCTCCTCACCGGTGGGCTTGTCACGCCCGCGGCGGGTTCCAGCGGCTCCGGGGGTACAACCGGTGACGGGGACGTCGTCGGTACTCCCACATCCCT
>NZ_CAUVXG010000021.1:12051-37772 GCF_963555885.1 Protofrankia sp. Cr2 | reverse complement strand
GTCTACCATATGCCGGGCATCCAGGGAAAGCAGATCAATGCGACGGCCATGCTTTTTGTTCCCATCGGGTCACCACCGCCACACGGCTGGCCACTTGTCGTCTGGGGTCACGGAACCGTCGGACGGGCACCGGAGTGCGCGCCGAGCGTCCAGCTCCAGGAACACAACACATGGGTTGACGGGCCGAACGACACCCTGCTGGCAGCCGTCTTGAAGATGGGCGTCGCCGTCGTCGCTCCGGACTACGAAGGACTGGGTCCTGTGGCCGACGGTGTCAGGACAGGACACGGCTATTACCACCTTTCCAGCGCGGGGAACTCGATGATCTTCGCTGCCGTCGCCGCACAAAGAGATCTTGGTAACAAATTGTCCGGGCAATGGGCGGCGGCCGGATGGTCGGAAGGGGGTTTCGCATCTCTTGCCGCCGCTTATTATTCCAACGTGGCCACGAAAGCAGATCCCGATCTGGAGTATCGCGGCGCCATCGCCATCGCCCCGGTGCCAGATATTCGCGCCATGAACAGGGTCCTGTGGCGTGATATTGCAGATGCCTCTCAATCCGGCTATGGGCCGACGGGTCGTCAGATCGACCAGCTGGTCTTCGCCAATGCGGAGACCATTTACTTCACGAAGACCCAACGTTATGCGGGCTACCATGTTGACCCGGCCCAGATCTACGGTCCGAATATGTTGAAGTTCTACCAGCAGAACTGGCAGACATGCCTGGAGGACCTGAACGCCCTCATCCGGCATGACATCGAGAGCTACCTGAGCTCCGCTCCCTCCCATCGCCTGGACTCTTATCCAGGGATCCACGGCGAGACAGCCAACTCGCTTCCAGAGAACACCCGGTTTTTCGAGCAGAATCAGGGGAGGCTGGAGAACTCAACACTGCCGGGCCCGGTCCTCTGGCTGTACGGTACCGATGACATCACCAGCCCGAGCTCTGTCACCTACAACACCGTCAACAAGATGGTGGCCAACGGCAACGACATCAACCTGGCCGTCCTTGAGGGGGCGGGCCACTACGATGTATCCACCGTCGGCCTACCACTCATTCAGGCACGCCTGAGGCAGCTCTTCATGCTGAAGTGACGTCTGAGGTGCCCACCAAGTAGTCGGCGCCGGGCGACATCCGCACGCCCTGACGGGGGAAGCATCAGGGCGTGCGATGCGCGGTGTTGGGAGCGACCGGCTATATCGGCGGCCGGCTGGTACCGGAGCTGGTGGGCCGGGGGCATGCTGTACGGGCGGTGGCCCGCAGTCCGGGCACGCTGGCCGACGTGCCCTGGCGCGACCAGGTCGACGTGGTGGCAGCGGACGTCACCGACTCCGACAGGGTCGCCACCGCCCTCGCCGGACAGGACGTCGTTTACTACCTGGTGCACTCGCTGCACCAGCGCGACTTCGTCGCGCTGGACCGTGCCGCCGCCCGCACCGTGGCCACCTGTGCCCGCACAGCCGGGGTGCGGCGCATCGTCTATCTGGGCGGCATCAGCCCCACCGGCCAGCGGCTGTCCCCGCATCTGGCCTCCCGGGCGGAGGTCGGACGGATCCTGCTCGACTCGGGTGTGCCCACAGTCGTCCTGCAGGCAGCCATCATCATCGGCTCCGGATCAGCCAGTTTCGAGATGTTGCGCTACCTCAGCGAACGACTCCCGGTAATGGTCACCCCGCGGTGGGTGCACAACCACGTGCAGCCGATCGCGGTACGCGACGTGCTGCACTACCTCGCCCACGCCGGCGAACTTCTCCCCGACACAATGAACCGGGGTTTCGACATCGGCGGTCCCGACGTCCTCACCTACCTGGAGATGATGCGCCGCTACGCCACGGTCGCAGACCTGCCGCGGCGCCTGGTGCTCCCGGTACCGCTGCTCACCCCGTGGCTGTCCGCGCAGTGGGTCAATCTGGTCACCCCGGTGCCGCGCAGCATCGCCGTCCCGCTCATCGAGTCCCTCGTCCACGAGGTGGTCTGCCACGACCGCGACATCGCCGACCAGGTCCCGGACCCAGCTGGCGGGCTGACGGGCTACGAGCGGGCCGTCGACCTGGCGCTGAGCACGACCCACACGGCCGAGGTGCCCACCCGATGGTCGGGCGGCGCGACGCCACGCGCACCCTCGGACCCACTGCCCACCGACCCGAGCTGGTCGGGCGGGACGGTGTACGAGGACGTCCGCGAACGCGGCACCCGGGCCGATACGGGGGCGCTGTGGCAGGCCATCGAGGCTGTCGCCGGTACGCACGGCCGGTGGCGCGTGGAACACATCCAACGGCCCCACCTGCTACGGCTGCGCGCCGAGATGCCGGTGCCCGGCCGTGCCTGGCTCGAGATGTCCGCCACCCCCACCCCCGGCGGCTCGCTCTACCGCCAACGGGCGGTCTTCGAACCGCACGGACTGGCCGGCCACCTTTACTGGAAGGCCGTCGCGCCCTTCCAGAACCTTGTCTTCGGCGGGATGGCCCGCACCATCACAGCCGCGGCGGAACACCAACGAGGCCCTGGAACTGTTCTTCGAGGACGGCGACGCCTCCGGCGCCGGCACCGATGCGACGACCCCTTCGTACGGGGTACAGAACCGGGTCGCGCGGACGGCCCCGGCCACCGCGCCAGACCTGAGCGACCACACTCCCGCTGGTAACCGGCGGACGACCAGCCGACCGCTCCCGTTTGACCAGGGCCACCTCGTCATGGTCACCATGCTCGACCGCGAGAAACGCCCCGGCATCCAACACGAGCATCAGGCGGCACCGAGGCCAAGTGGACCCGAGACGCTCGCGTCCGGCCCACCCGAGCCGGCCTGGCGGACCCCGGTCCCGTCCAGCTCCCCTCCTTGATCCACACCCCTGTTGCTGAGGGCTCTCATGGGTAAGATGCGTCTTATAATTATAATATGTACTCGTCTCCGACGATAGGGTACATCTTGTACCAAGATGGGTATTGACGACGAACCGTCCGTCGTGTGAAGCTGGGCTGACGGACCGACCCCGCTGTAACAATCTCCGATAGACCCCGTGTAAGAGGCCTACCAGAGGCCATCGGACGAGCGGCGGTCCCGCTGGAATGCCGTGCCACGAAGGCATTCGTTAATCGCGCGCCCGGCCACGGCGGTGAGGAGAACTGTGCCACGTAGCAGAGAATCTTCGGTGGGGGTAGTTCGCCGGTTAGCGATACTTATGACCGCCGTCGCGATCAGTACGGTAGCGTGTAGTTCGACAGCCGGCTCCACAAGCCCAAAGCCAACGGCCAACGCCTGGAAAACAGTATGGCGTGACGACTTCAACGGTGCCCCCAACAGTCGGACAGCCCCGGAGAACTGGATCTATGACATCGGCCGGAACTATCCGGGGGCAAACCCGACCTGGGGTTCCGCGGACGAGATCGACACGACCACCGACAGCACGGAGAACGTCTACCAGGACGGTTCCGGTCACCTGGTGATAAAGCCGATCAGGGACGGTGCGGGTAACTGGACGTCAGGCCGTATCGAGTCCCGGCGAACCGACTTTCAAGCGCCTGCCGGCGGAAAGCTCAGAATTGAAGCATCGTTGCAGCTTCCGCCCGTCAGCGGTTCGGCGGCCACAGGCTACTGGCCGTCATTCTGGATGTTGGGTGCGCCATTCCTCGGTGACTTCATGAACTGGCCCGGGGTAGGAGAGATCGACATCGTGGAGAACCGGTTTGGAGCGGATCAGGTCTGGGGCACGCTGCACTGCGGTACGAACCCGGGTGGGCCTTGTAACGAACCCATCGGCTTCAGTGGCAACAAGGCCGGCTGCCCCGGTAACCCATGCCAGTCCGGCTTCCACAAGTATACGGTCGAGTCAGACCGTAGCGTCTCCCCCGAGCAGCTGCGTTGGTACGTGGACGGACTCCAGTACTACACAGTCGACGCCGACCGGGTCGGGCAGACGGCTTGGTCCAAGGCGACGGATCACGGCTTCGTCCTCATTCTCAACGTTGCCATTGGTGGACCCTGGGCCGGTAAGCCCACCCCCGCAACGGCATCAGGGGTGCCGATGGTGATTGATTATGTCGCGGTGTACAGCTTCGGTGGATCCGACGTTTCCTAGCTCGCCGGAGAGTGCGCGAGCCAGGGCTCGCTACCCCAGCCGGGACACGATGCCGAAGCCCCGAAGTCGGTCATCTGCATGGGATCGACGATACGACGAGATTCGGACCCTACAGTGGCGGCAGACGTTATACTGATCACAGCACAAACCCTACTGCTGGTATATTTTTCGTTCTTCGGCTGGTACAACTATCTGTATTTATTCGCCGGCCTCAGGAAACAGAAACTGACCCGCATCGCGATTTCCCATGAGAACAGGGTCGCCGTCGTCATCGCGTCGTTCAACGAGAAAGGCGTTATCGCCGACACGATCGCGGCATGCTTGAAGATGACCTACCACAACAAGACAATCATCGTGGCGGACGACTCGAACGACCCGGAGACCATCTCGATTCTCCAGGACATCGCCGGCAAGAATGGCTGCATGGAGCCGCTCGACCCACGTTTCGCCGACCCTAACGTAACCGTGCTGGAGTCTCCGTCGTTCGTCCTTTTTCACCGGATCAAGAACGTGGGGTACAAGGCCGGCAATCTCAGCTCCCTGGAGAGGTACCTGACGAGCCGCGGATACGGCTACATGTACCTTCTCGACGCCGACTGGCACCCACAGGAAGACGCGGTTGAAAGGTGTCTCGAGGTCATCGACGCCGCGCCGGACATCGCGTTCGTGCAGACCAAGCGGCTCTACTACTATGGGAAGGGTGATCATTTTCAGCGGTGCCTCGCCCTGAGCGAGGAAGGCTGCTACCTGGTGGACCTGCCGGGCCGGCAGCAACTTGGCGAAACGATTTTGTTCAGCGGGTGCTGTGCGCTCTTCAAGCTCTCGCACCTTTCTGCGGTGGGTGGCTTCCAACCGGGGCATCTCACCGAGGACCTCGATCTCACTAACCGGTTCTACCTCGCCGGCTACCGGGGAGTATACCTCGGAGACGTGGCGAACGTCGGCGAGGTGGCACCCAGCTACCGGGCCTTCCGGAAACAGCAGGAGAGATGGACGATCGGGACGGCAAGAACGCTGCGGGAATATTTCTGGCCCATCATCCGGTCGCGGTTGATCAGCAGGAGGGTGAAGCTGTCCCTGCTCCGTCAGAACGGCTACTTCACAGTCGCCGTCGCCATGGAAATGGCCCTCGTACTGTTCTCTGTCGGCGCCGTTCTGCACACTCTGAATCCTCAGGCCGGCTCGAAAATTCTCGGGGCTGTGGTAACCGCCACGACGCCGGTCTCGGTGCTGGCCTTCGCCAGTGGCTTCTTTCCGCTGGCTGTCGTGGCAATCAAGCGACGAGCCTGGCTCAGCCTGCTCTACATACCTATGACCTGCTGGATCGTCCTGTCCGTAATCCATACCTACTTCATCGGGAACATCAAAGGATTCCGGGGTGGCAACCACTCCTGGTTCCTCACGCCGAAGACGACCCGGACCGGCAACGCCGTGAAGCTTGCCAGCACCCCCGGCGTGACGATCCTGAACTTCGCCACGCTATTCCCGGTGACCCTCAGCTTTGCCGCCACCTACCCGACGAACAACCCTCTGCTCTTCGCCGTCTGGTCTCTCTACGCACTGCTGTGGATTCCGTCTCTCACCCTCGCATGCTGGGCCAGCTAACCCCATCGTCGCAGGCTCCGGGTATCTCCCCCTGGCGGTACCGAAAGCACATCCACAGTAACGAACCGGTTCGGCCGAGGAGACCCGGCCCCGATGAATGCTGAGTCCATAATGGTGACAGGAAAAGTCGGCGGAAACAGGAGCCGAATATTAAAATTCTGTGCCCTGATGACGGTGTTGGTCGCCGGGTGCGCACCCCTCTACAGCGGCTGGATCGCCAGCCGGTACGAGGAGTGGCGGCACAACCGGCTGTCCTATACTCGCGACCACGGCCACTGGGACGTGGTCGCCGACAGCCACTCGCGGACCGTCCACGCGGCCCTACTGCGAACCGGAAAGATCATCCTGATGGCCGGGTCCGGCAACAGCCAGGACAACTTCGATGCAAAACAGTTCGAAACCCTGCTCTGGGACCCGACGGAGAACAGTTTCACCAAAATCTATACGCCCTGGGACGTCTTCTGCGCCGGTCACTCATTCCTACCGAACGGAAACCTGCTGATCGCCGGCGGCACAAAAAAGTATCTAATTCTACCCGAGAAATCTCCCGACAGAAAAAGACGCGAATTTCAGGGACTACAGGATTCCTACATATTCAACCCGGATACCAATTCGTACGAGAAGACCGGATCCATGGAACACGCCAGGTGGTATCCAACACTGATCACGCTCGCCAACGGCACTGTGGCGGCGACATCCGGCCTCAACGAGAACGGCGACATCGACCCTGGGAACACCGAGTTCTTCAACCAGGACACTCGCACCTGGACAGACCAGCCGGTGCTCCACAAGGAATTTCCGACCTACCCGTCGCTGCTGCTCACCGCCGACGGTCGACTGTTCTTCTCGGGCGCCAACCAGGCGTTTGGACCGAAATCATCCGAAGCCCGACAGTCCGGCCTCTGGAATATGACGACCAACGCCTTCCAGCCGGTCACCGGCCTGCCGGAGCCGCAGATGAACGAAACAGCGGGGACGGTCCTGCTGGCCCCGGCGCAGGACCAGAAGGTCATGTTCCTAGGCGGCGGCGGTCTCAACGACTCGCCGGTGAGCACCAACCGGACCGCCATCGTCGACCTGAACGATCAGCAACCGGTGTGGAAACGCGGCCCGGACCTGGAACAAGCCAAGCGGTATCCGGGCGCGGTCGTCCTTCCCGACGACACTCTCCTGGTGTCCGGCGGCTCAGCACGATACCGGGATGGAAACATCCGTACCGCCGAGATCTACCATCCGACGACCAACACATTCACACCCGCCGCCCCGCCACACGTCGGCCGTGACTACCACTCCAGCTACCTGCTCCTCCCGGACGGCCGGGTCGCGGTATTCGGCTCAGACCCGGTCTACAACTCCTTCGACACACGGGTGGAAGTCTATTCACCCGCCTACCTCTATCGCGGCGAACGCCCCGTCATCCGCTCTGCACCGCAAGCTGTCGTATCCGGCTCGATCGTCACGTTGTCGGTCTCGCAATCCATCTCCAAGGTCCGCCTCATCCGACCGGGGGCCTACACACACGTCACCGATACCGAGCAACGGTCGGTGGCGCTGCCTATCATCAGGCAGACGGATGGCATGGTCGAGGTGAGCGTTCCGCAGAATCCCAACCTGCTCCCACCGGACTGGTACATGCTGTTCGTCGACAACGGCGCCGACGTCCCGTCGGTGGCCAGCTGGGTTCACGTCACCTGACGCCCCGGGTGACCCACTGGCCGCCGGCCGCACTGCGATGACCGGCTACGGCGGCGAGACGGCCATGACACCACCGCGGCCACGGCGTCCTCGGCAGGCCCCCCACAGATTCTCGCTGACGCGTCGTGCGTCCTTCGCGCCGATGGGTTGACTCGGACAATAGATAAATGTTTACATCAATGGCGTCAAGGGAGGATCGGCCCTCTGGCCGGCTACTTCCCACCGGATCACCAGATGCGCTGCGCGGGGAAGAACAAACACGCACGGACCGCCTGCGTCAAGCGCTCCGGTCCATCGTGCACGGGATGGCCCCCGGCGCCGACATCCTCTATGTGGCGGCGACACGCTGCCAGAGCACCGACCTGATCGACGCCGTGCAGCGGATGGTCGACGGCCGGCTGGCCGACGTCGTCAGCGGCTCTTTCAGCTTCCTCGCCGACAACGAACCCCCCGGCGACCTGGCCGCCGCCCACACGACCTTCGTGCAGGCGGCGCCTGGCAACCGGCCGCGCCCGGGACGTTCGACAGCGGCGGTGGCGGCGGCGTCAGCAGACAGTTCCCCCAGCCCGGCTATCAGGTCGGCGTCGTGCCGCACGCGATCTCCGGCTACCTGGGCGAGCCGTGCCGGACGTGGCGGCGCTGGCCGACCCCTACACCGGCTACCTGGTCGGCCAGACCCAGCGCTTCTCCGACGGAACCGCCCGGTACGTGGAGTTCCGGATCGGCGGCACGGGCCTGGCCACCCCGCTGTTCGCCGGCCTCGCCCGCGGCCAGAGCCCATAGGGGCCAGAGCCGGTAGCGCGGGGGCCGGACGGGGCCGGTTCAGCCTGCCCGCGGCCGGTTCAGCCGGCAAGCAGCCGGCGCAACCACAGCAGCCGCGCCGTCTTCGCCGCCTGCGAGACCGCGGCATGCGGCGCCAGCACGTCGAACCCGTGGAAACCGCCAGGCCACACATGCAGCTCGGCAACACCACCGGCCTGCCAGATACGTGTCGCGTAAGCCACGTCCTCGTCCCGGAAGGTCTCCGCCGAACCGACGTCGACGAACGCCGGCGGCAGCCCCGAAAGGTCATCGGCCCGCGCCGGCGCCGCGTACGGGGAGACGTCGGGACCGCCGCGATCGGCGCCCAGCAGCGCCGACCAGCCCGTCGCGTTGGCGCTCTGGTCCCACACGCCCCGCCCCGCCATCTGCCGGGCGGAGGGGGTGTCGTTGCGGTCATCGAGCATCGGGCACAGCAACATCTGCCCGGCCGGAGTCGGGCCGCCACGGTCCCGGGTGAGCAGCGCCAACGCCGCGGCCAGCCCACCACCCGCGCTGCTACCCGCGATCACGATCCGAGCCGGGTCTACGCCCAGTTCGGCGGCGTGAACGGCCGTCCACAGCAGCCCGGCGTAACAGTCCTCCACCGGCGCCGGGTGGGGATGCTCGGGAGCGAGACGGTACTCCACGGAGATCGCCACCAGGCCCAGCTCCTGCGCCCAGTCCAGCACTTCCTGGACGCCCATCCGGTTGTTACCGAGAATCATGCCGCCGCCGTGCATGTAGTACATCGCCGCGTACGGCGCGCTGGCCGCCACGGGTCGGCACACCAGCAGCGACACGTCGGGCGCCCCGGGCGGACCGGGTACCGCCACGTCCTGGACGTCGAACGCACCCCCACGCGTCAGCTCCTCGTCCGCCATGGCCATCGCGCCCATGGCCTCGCGAAACCCCGGAATCATCTCCGGGGTCACCGACGACGGCAGGAAAGCGCCGATGGTCTCCAGCGCCGCCGCCAGCTCGGCGTCGAACGGAGGCGGCGAACCGACGGGAATACCCTGCGATGCGGATTGCGGTGCCACGATGGTCATGGATCCTCCCGATTACCAAGCACGCTGCTGTGCGGCAACAAGAAACATCTTCTCCACGGACGATCCAGATGAAAAGGTGCCGACCGGTCAACTTCTGACCGAGCGCACCGGCCACAGCCGAGGTGCTGGTGCGGCAGATGCCGGTGTGGCAGGTTACGGTACGGCAGGTTACGGTACGGCGGCAGGCGTCACAGTTCGTGCAACCCGTCGCGCTCCGGTGGTGGGGTCTCGTGCGTGAGATGCTGACGGCAATGCTCGAATGGTGGGAGTCGGAAACCCCGTTCGCCCTGGCGACCGTCGTTGCCACCAGCGCCTCGGCGCCCCGGCGCCCCGGCGCCGCGATGACCGTCAACATCGCGGGTGAGGCACTCGGCAGCGTCTCGGGCGGCTGTGTCGAAGGGGCGGTGTACGACACGGCGCGACGGGTGCTCGCCAGCGGTGAACCGGCCCTGGAGACCTTCGGCTTCAGCGACGACGATGCGTTCGCGGTCGGCCTGACCTGCGGCGGCACGATCAGCGTCTTCGTACAGCGCATCGACCGCACGACCGCGCCCGACCTCCCCGCCATCGCCGCGGCGGTAGCGGACGCGGAACCGGTCGCGATGGCGACCGTCGTCTCCGGAGGAGCGCCGGTGGGGGCGCGACGCGTGGTGTGGCTGGACCGGGTGGCTGGCACGCTCGGCGCCCCAGGACTCGACGTAGCAGTCACCCAGGATGCTCGGGGCATGCTGTCCCAGGGCCAGTCCGGTCAGCGCCGGTACGGGCCGGCAGGGCAGCGGCGCCGCGACGCCGTCACGGTATTCATCCAGTCCTTCGCACCGCCCCCGCGGATGCTGGTCTTCGGCGCGATCGACTTCGCCCACGCAGCTACCCGGATCGGTGTCTTCCTCGGCTACCACGTCACCGTCTGCGATGCCCGCAGCGTGTTCGCCACCCGCCGGCGGTTCCCTGAGGCACATGAGGTGGTGGTCGAGTGGCCGCACCGCTACCTCACCCGTACCACGGTGGACCCGTCGACGGTGATCTGCATACTCACCCACGACCCGAAGTTCGACGTGCCGCTGTTGAAGGTGGCGCTGCGCACATCGGCCGGGTACATCGGGGCGATGGGTAGCCGGCGCACCCACGCGGATCGGCTGGCCCGGCTGCGGGAAGCCGGCGTGACCGATGATGAGCTCGCCCGCATCCGCGCGCCGATCGGCCTCGACCTCGGGGCGCGCACGCCGGAGGAAACCGCTGTATCGATCGCCGCCGAGATCATCCAGAACCGCTGGCGGGGCAGCGGCCGGCCGCTGTCGACGACAGCGGGTCCCATTCATCTGTAAGAGCGCCCGGCAAGAGGGGACGCGACGTCCGGGCGCGCGATCTGACGCACTGCGCCCTCAACACGGGGCACCCTGACCCGCCGCGAGCGGCTCGCGAATGCCCACCCAGAGACTGTCACGAGCCCTCGTGAGGGCGACGTACATCTGCCGCCGCTCCAGTTGGGCACGCTCGCGATAGGCGTCGGTGGACTCGGACGCATGCTGCGGTCGGGGAAAACGGTTGCGATCCGGGATGCAGACGTGGGCGAAGTCAAGGCCCTTGGCCCGGTGGTACGTACCGACTTTGACCGCCTCGCAGGTGGTTCCGTCGTACTCCTTGAGGGAAACAGTATGCCGATGGGTAGTTGTTTGACTATGTTTACAAGCAATTGCATCCCATGTCGATAGTAAGAGCGCGGTTGCCGACGGGGCCGTGGACGCTCCGCTGACCTGCCCCGAGGCAGGACCACCCGGGCTGGAGTCCGCAGGATTCAGCCCGGATGTACACGTGAAATCTGATTGCTGCGATCACGGATCCGAGGCCGGCCGGGCATCGGCACGTTCGAGAGGAAAGCCCATGACGTCCCGACCGCCGCTGGCCGAACGGCTGGACCTGGCCCCGCACCCCGAGGGCGGGTGGTTCCGCCAGACATGGCGCTCGGCGGTGATGTTACGGCCGGCCAGCAACCACAGGCGCACGTCCCCGGTGGGGTATGGCAGGCCGCCACGCTCGCCGGCCAGACACCGGTGTTGGTCAGCTGCGTCGTGGCACCCGGCTTCGAATTCGCCGACTTCCGTCTCGCCGGCAATTACCGCACCGGTCCGGCCGGTGATCTGGAGCCGGCCGACTCCCCCGACGGACGCTGGCTGACCTCGATACCCAGCAGCCCACCCAGATGCAGGCACAGATAGTGGGCAAGCTGGTCGAATCGTTCGGCGACAAAAGGCAATCCTTTGTCTGTCGGCCGCAGTGTGCCCGCCACGATGCTGTCCCGCACGGTCACCCAGTGAGATCCCATATCGTCAAATTTCTCGACTCCGGAGCGTGCGTGATCGAGATACCGGAGGAATTCGCCGAGAATATATTCCTGCGTGGCGTCCGCCACCGATCTATTCTCGATCAGAAGCTGGCAGCGGAATCGTATCTCCGCCCACGACAGATGGTAAACACCGACTTTCTTGGTTTTCCACCCGTCGATCGCAATGGGATGCCGTTCGTCCGCCGCCGTGATCAGATTGGAGATCGTGAGCACGGCGTCGAACCGTTGTTCCCGCGCAATGTCGAGGTACGCCTCGACCTGCTCCGAGCGGAGTTCACCCGCACCCGTCTTCACCTCGACCAGCGCCGTCCACGATCGCTGCCCCCGGGTCACTCTGATCAGGCCGTCCGGCACGTAGGGGTCGTCGCCCCGGTTGAACGGCACCTCGATGAACGTCTCGACCTGGCCGGCCGGCGCCCCGAAGCGGGTGGTCAAAGCACGACCGAACTCGCGCACCGAACCCACGACGGCCAGCAACGCCGACGTCGCGCGCCGTTCCTGCTCCGCCGCGTCGGGGCCACTCAACACCCATAGAGCCAAACCGGGGTCTCTGCGAAGGTAGGCCCTTCCGGGAGGGGTTCCCCATGCCCGCAACCGAGGATCCCGGAGGTCGCCTTCTCCCGGCGCCTCTCTCACGCTCAACGGCCGGTCCCCGTCCGCATACCTCCTACTTGTTCTGATACGAATGCCAATTCGCCGGCACGGCGATCGTGCGGCGGACGGATTGAGGAGTACGCGTGACATACCTGCGGCGGCGTGCGGGCTCGAAGGTCGGGGCATCCGCCTTCCCCGATGAACATCCTCGCCGACGAATGATCATCGCGACCGTCGGCGGGCTCATCGGCCTCGTCATCGTGGGCGCCTGTTCGAACCGCCTCGGTGGCGGTTCCGGTGGCGGTTCCGGCAATGGCGCCGTCCACATAGCCGCACTGTGGGAAAGTGGCATCCGCGCGGTGGAGCGGCCACGCGCCGCCGACGACTCGGTCGTCTTCCACGCCCTGACCGAATCGGGCACCTTCCAGATGGTCAGTCTCGATCCGCGGTCGGGCAGGACCCGGTGGACCGCGCCGGCGAGCCCTTCGACCGTGCCACCCGGAGTGGGGCTTTCCGCCAAACTGCTCCGTCGCGGAAAAGTCGTCGTCTGGATGGAGCCCGGCGAGCCGATATCAGCCGACGACGTGTCGACGGGAGGTGTGTCCGTCGTCGCCGCGGAGGCGAAGTCCGGCAACCGCCTGTGGACCTACGGCGAAGGCCGTCTCCGGTTACCGTCCGCGCCGGTGATCTGTGGAGAGAGCGACATCTGCGTGCCGGCCAGCAACGGCTCGGGTCCTGTCGTGCTGAACGGGCGGTCCGGTGCGCCGCGGTCCCCAAGCGCGCGGGCCGCGCACGACCCTGGTTCCGACAGCGAGATCCGACGGCTGCTGTATCGGGCCGTGACCGCGGCTGTGCCGACACCGGGACCCGATCACGTGTCCGGACACGAAGCAGAAGCAACGCCGAGCCCACGATACTTTCGCTCCATCGGCTCCAACCTGTACGACAACGGGCGTGAACTGACCGCATACACCGATGATGGTGTCGAGCGCTGGACCAAGCCGTACTCCGCCCTTTTCGAGGGTCTGGACGTGAGCCCCGGCTTCGGGTGGAAGGTCGACCTACGGAACGATCTCTACGTCCTCTCGTTGGCCTATGTTCCGTCGCGCGAGCAGCAGGCCGTATACGAGGCTGGTGCTCCGCTGTCACGCGACGCGTCCAGAATCTGGGCTACCGCGGCCTTCAGCGCGCAGGCCGGTGACACGCGGTGGGTGCACCCGACAGCCACGACGCACTGCGGCAGCCTCGTCGTCGATCTCGACCATCCGGTCCAATGCATATACACCGGGACCGTCCGGTACGACTCCCGGGAGCCCTCCGCGGCGGATGTGCACGTCACGCTTGAGGGCTTCGACCCCGAAGACGGCAGGACAACCTGGCAGTGGCGCGCCGGAGTCGTTCCGGGGCTCGTCGTCGGTGACAAGAATGGAGACACAGCCGATGTGCTCCGGATCGACGACACGCGCTATGTCATCCGGACACCTGAGCGGACCGTATTGCTCGATCTTGATGCCGGCCCGCTGGACAAGCCGCCGCCGGCCTCCGGATGGTGTTCCTCGACCAGCCCCGTAGAGGCGAGCTTCCGCGTCGTCGGAAAGAAAGACAAAGGCGCGTACCGGGACCGCCTGTGGTACCCGTGCGTAGAAGGCCGAGCGGTCGATGTCCCCAGCACAACGCCGAGGTTCGCCGGTGCTTTGATCGACAACGTGTACATCTGGCGGGACGGCGATGGCCGGGTCCGCGGAGGCCGTGTCGGCTAAGTGGTCCCGCCCGTAAGTCCTTCGGAGGTTGACACCTGGGCGCACGGTGTGGGTCGGTCAGATGTCGGGAGTGGATAGGTACAGCTCGCAGGCGCAGTCCAGGGCTTCTTCGGGGGTGCCGGTGAAGGTGCCGACGGGCAGGACGGCGTCTTCGTAGCCGTCTTTGCTGGCGAGGTAGAGGCCGAATCCCCAGTCGGCGGCGGATCCCAGGTAGCGCAGCCGCATCAGGGGGACGTCCTCGCCGTCGGCGAGCCGGCGTCAACCGCGTGCCGCACGTGGTCCCACACCTCGGGAAGGCGCTGCCACTCGTCCACGAGCACCGGCCCGGGCAGGCGGGTCAGGATGGACGGGTCGGCTGTCACGATCTCACGCTGGCCGGGAAGGCTGAGATCGATGACCGACGCGGCGCGTTGCATCGCGGTCTTGCCGACCCCTTTCGGCCCATGGATCGACAAGGCACGAAGGTACGGCTGAAGCTCGTCCAGTGTGTCGTCGAGGATGCGGCGCCGATAGTCGATCACAGGGCTACTCTACCAATTGCAGAGTTTTTAGTCTGCCGATCGCACTTAGATTAGTCTTCCAATCGCAGATCGTGCACATACAGCAGGTCGATGCCCGACTCAATCGCCAGGCCCGGTTTCAGCGTTTGCTCTAGCGCCTCCCGCGTACACCCTCACTCCCAGTGACCCACCGAGGAGCATCATGATCTTGCCTCGCGGCCGGCGGGCACGCCCATTCGGGGTGCTCATGACCCGAAGGTAGGCCGTCTTGGACGGCGAGTCCGGCCAGCCACGAAAAACGCCCCCCACAGGGGCGCCGCAGCCGTCCTACCAGCCACAACGCCCCCGAAGGGAGCGGTTCGCGCAATGCCTACATTGGTGGACCTCCTTGCCAAATACTCCAACACCTCTGGCATGCTCCGCGACCTTCGGACGCTCTGCACCGTTTGCACCACCTGGCCGCCGCCAATGCGAGGGCTGCGAGCACCGGTGAACTGATCGACTGGTGTGCACAAGATCGATCACGGCCACGCTTGGCGGCCGGCCGCCTATCGTTAAACGGTGAATGATCTGACGGCAGCGCTGCCGCAGAACGATGAGTCCGGCCAGGCCCCCGATACGGCCGGCAACGAGGCACGGCCGATGGCCGAGCGTGAACCGTACCGGCACGACCAGGACATCGTTAGCGAGCTGGCCGCGTTGGCCGATGCGGCCTGCGAACCGCCTGGAGCCCGCCATGAGGTCCAGCGTCGGATCGCCGGGCTGGCGCCAACCGCGGAACCGACCGCGAGCGCGGCGGCGGTACGGACGCTGTCAGAAGCGTTCGGCTACCGCATACAGCTCGATCGTGGGAAGGCCAGATCTCCAGGCGCCGAGCTGGAGCCGCTGAACCAGCCGCCTGGCTTCTCTTGGCCGCTAGCGATCCGCGGAGCCAGCGATGACGTGCGTCAGCTCTGGGTATCGCTTTCCACAGAGGTCACGCATCCCATTGCCCGCGCGCTGTTCTTCGATCTCCGGTTCACGGCGGGCCGTCTGGGTAACGGCCGAGACAACGCCGCAAAGGCCGTGCAAGCGCATCTGGAGCTGGCCGGTAGCAGCCTCCACCAGTTTGATCAGTCGGCCGGCCTTGTGCGGGCGTGGACACTGACCAAGAAGGTCGGGCTCACCGTTCTCGAAGTCGACGTCACCGAGGCCATGAAGCGCTTGGTCGCGAACGAACTCGCCACGGCTGACGGCGATACACCGGGAGTTGTCCTTCCGCTGCTGACGGTGCTCGCCCAGCCGCCGGCGCTCTCGACGGTTCGCGATCCTGATGTAGACCGCTTGCTTGACCTCGCGTTCGCCCGGTACCGGTCACGGTCCTATCTGGCTTCCCAAGTCGCAGATCTGATTCGTCTATATACTACTGACGATCAGCGCAAGGATGCCGCCAACCGGGCCGAGACAGAGGCTTACCTATCGGCAGCCGAACGGACTTCTGAGAATCTGCCGCGAATGGGCCTTCTCCAGCAAGCGGCTACGGTGGCACGACGGCTCGGTGTGAAGGACCTGGAAGATCGAGCAATAGCGACGATGCAGGCCATCCGGCCCGAAGATCTGGAATGGATCAAACAACCGTTCTCCGTCGATCTCCCACCGGACTACGTTGAGCAGCGGCTCCGGATGTTCGACGAAGCGCCGGACTGGCGCTACGCGCTTGGTACGTGGCTGGAGACCGACCCGCCAACCGGCCGCTTCTCCAATAATGAGCGGGCCGCGCGGGAACGGCTGACCGACTCCGTGATCCGGAGAGTGATGCCCACCGTTGTGTTTGGCACGCACGGCCTACCACAGAGCACCATAGCCGCAGATGACGACTCGCAGCTTGGCCGTGAGATCGTCCACGGCGAGGAGATCTGCGCGATGGTAGATGGCGGGATGCTTGCAACCGCCTTGGAGCGGATCTCGGCTACCTACAGCACGCCAAGCCAGTCCGAGCTTGAGATCTTCTTTTCCGGTCAGTTCGGTTGCGATCCGCGGCTCGGAAAGTCGCTCGCGACCGCCTTGCGGCTGTTCTGGATGGGCGAAATCGATGCCAGCGTTCACTTGGCGATGCCGAAGATCGAGGCTGCCGCTCGCGGCCTCTTGCTTCTAATCGACGAACCGCTATACAACGTCGAGAAGGGAAAGATGCCCGGCAAGTTCCCGCCGTTGGAGTTCCTGTTGCGAACGCTGGAGGCTCAAGCTCTTGACCCCGACTGGGCGCGCTTCCTTGGCACCTTCCTACTCTCGCGCGGGCGGAACTACCGTAACTTCGTGGCTCACGGCTTCATCCATGAGGTGTCACGAACGGATGCCGCACTTACCTTGCGGACGCTTGGGCTGCTGGCCCTGATAACCCCGAACAACGCATCTGCGCAGGACGTGGCCGCCGTGCGGCAGACGCTCGTGCAGCCGGTGCGACGGCACCCCCGATCGTGGCGGCGCCGAGTGGGCGATGCGATTCGGGCGACCGTGTGGGAATACCGGAAGGAGCCCCGGTAGCGAGAAGGCATTAGGCCGCCTTCTGGAGCCACTCCGCTACCGTCCGGATCACGAATGCCTGCCACTCCTGGCTCTGCGGCTGGAGATACTGCGGGTCATCGTGGACGGCGAAGCCGTGCTGCGAGCCTTCGACCTCCACCAGCCGGGTCTCGGCCGTGAACTTGGTCAGGGCAGCCCGCGTGGACTCGATGGGCACCAGCGTGTCCTTCGTGCCGTGGACGATCAGCGTGGGCGCGACGATCTCCCCGATAGCCTCGTCCGGCCGCAGCCAGAAGACCTCGTTCAGCATCGGGCGGCCGTGCTTGAGCGTCGGCGTGAAGGTGATCGCCCCCTGCTCGTTCAGTCTCCGGGCGGCCTCGTCGTCGATGCGGTCGTCATGCCAGTAAGGCCGGCTGTCGATCGTCCGCCACTTGTAGTTGAACTGCGGGTTGAGGAGCACCAGCCGGGACACGTCGTCCGGCCGCTTCGCCGCGTAGTAGCCACAGATGCCGCCGCCGAAGCTCGCACCGAGCAAGGTCACGTGGCCGACGCCGGTCGCCTCCCGGACGGCGGCCACGGCAACCCGGATGTCGTTGAGGATGGCCGACAGCGTCAGCTCTTCCTGTCGACCCTCACTCTCGCCGTGGCCCCGCAGGTCGAAGCGCAGCGACGCCACGCCGGCCTCGGTGAGCCCGGCGGCCAGGCGGGTGAAGAAGCCGCCCTCCTCCCGCGTGACACCGCCACCGTGGACCAGCACCGCAGCGCGCTCGGCAACTCCTTCCGGCGTCACCAGCGTGGCCGCCAAGTGCAACCCGTCCAACGTGCGGAGCGAGGTTACAGTCTGGTGCACGGGCATGGCACTCCTTCTGGCATCGCGGTCGTCGGCACGGGCCATCCTCTGGTGAATGGTCGACCTTGGCCAGACCCACAGCGCGGCGTCTACGGCCGTGGCAGATCGCCAGGCGGAAGATCCCAGTCCAGCGCCTGCAGGCCATCGGCGACCCGTTGCAGCAAGGGCAGGTCGTCGAAGACCTCCAGCGGCGCTGTCGTGCCGGAGGATGCTCGCCGGCGAGGTAGTGCGGCGTCAGGTGAACAGGCGGCCGGGAGCGTCGGCAAGTCAAGGCTGCACCACACCACCTTGCCGCCGGTGTGCGGACGGTAGAAGGCCCAACGGTCACTCAGGGCCGACACCAGCAGAAGGCCGCGTCCGCCTTCGGCGTCGAGCGCCGGATCTTGGCGGATGGGCACGGAAGCGTCGGCGTCCCAGACTTCGATGATCAGATCGGCGTCCGTGCGCATCACGCGGGTGGCGATGACCGCCGCCCGGCCAGCCGAGACGCGACAAGCGTTCGTCACCAACTCGGACGCGAGAAGGGTCGCTGTATCGACCAGGTCGGCCAGGTCCCACGCCTGCAAGATCGCCTCGATATGTCGCCGCGCGAGGCCGGGGGAAGCGTGATCCGCTTCGAACTGCCGCACCACCTGCCCATGTACGGCAGCGGCATCCCGATGGCCTGCTGCGATCACGTCGTTCACGTGGGTGAACTGACCGAGCCGACGTCTACGGCTTCCACTGCCAGTACTCGGCCACATGCCTTGCTGATCTCCATCTCTATGGCCTGACGAACCGGCTGAGAGGTTGACAGGTGATCGAGATCGGCGACCAGCACCGCTCGCCCGTCGGCGCGTTGGAGCTGGGCAAGCAGCTCGGTCAGGCCGGGGCGCATGATGCGGGCCGCGGGCATGTGCCGGTCCACGTACACGTCGGCCAGGGCCAGACCCTCGGCTACAGCGTGGGCTACGAGGAGGTCGTGGAAGCGGTCTTCTTCGACTTCATCGTCATCTTCCAGTCGGACGTAGCCGAACACGGTGGCGGACATAGGTCCCCTCCATCCCGTCGAGGTGGCGACGCTCCGGATCGAGGAGTTGACTCAACCCGACCCGGAGCGCCTACCGCAACGGTGCCTCCGAATGGAAAACAGGGCTATGCACCCGAGGTATGGGCAGTACGCGGCCCACGTTTGCGCACGGTTCGGCAGCAGAGGGACAGGAAGCGAACGCTCAACGACCGCCGAGCGTCCCCAACCCTGCCCAGTCCTCCAGCCCAGCCGTGATCAAGGATTTGACCTTGGCCTGCCCCTCGACAAGCACAACGTCGGTGAAGCACGCGCACTGCGTCAGCGGGCGACTTTCTGTCACGCACACCACGATGCCCGTCACCTGGAGCCCTCGGGCGGTAGCGATCAAGTTCTCACCGACCGCCGGCAGTGGCAGCCGCTTCACCAGCTCTGCCGCGAACTGCCGCTCGACGGAGGACCGATTGAGCAGCCTAAGCGTCCGGTCGGTGACCTCAACCAGCCCTTCGCGGAGCCGGTCTTGCGCCTCCAGAATGGTCCGCGCCAGCTTGGCAAGTGCACTGCACCGGCGTCCTGACCAGCCACGAGTAAGCCGCTGCCACGTCTGGTCACTCACGTACTCGGTCGCCCGCCTGACGACGACTTCCTGAAGATCGGGATTGGCGATCAACCCTGTGTACGACTCGGAGGCCGACCGCATCCGCAGCTCCTCACGGCTCGGAGGCTGCGGTGCTGAACGGCGTGGCGCTGATGACGCGGTTCTTGGACGAGGCGCTGCTGGTGTGCGTGCCGTGCTACGGCGCGGACGAGTCTGAACTAATGACCACGACGGGTGATGCCTACAGCGCAGACCGGCCTCCTTGACCGGATTTCTACAACTCGTGCCGCGCTGGGTAGTCCCTCCACACCTAAACTGGACCATGCACTGAGCGTCCGATCTGATGCGCTACGCAAGCAATAGCCAAGTTGGCCATCCGTTGACGAAGCGAGCTAGTGCACCGCATCCTCGGATTCGGCCCGTATGCGCTGTTGACCAGAAGTCATCTACGGAACTCACCCAGGTAGCGGGACATACGCAACTCGTTACGCCAGCATCGCTTCTCGGAACTCCCGCGGCCCCGGACGGGAGCGCCAGGGCATCAAAGTCCGGGCCACGTCCGACAGGATGGCCGTCGTGCGCTCCGAACTGGTTGCCCGCGCGATCTGTAAGGCATCGATACCAACTGCGGCAGCGTCGTCTGGGTGGCCGCTGAGGGCCAGCGCTACCGCCCGACGTGCCCCGAACAGCCCGGTGTCGCGGCGGGACAGGATGTTCCCCTGCCAGGATGTCCGCGAAGATCCTGGCAGCCCGGTCGGGGACGCCGGCCTCGGTGTAGACGGCGGCGGCACGCAGTTGCAGCGTGGCGGTGGAGATGTGCAGACCGGTGGCATTGGTCTCCGGCGTGGTTTCGGTGAACGCCACGCGGGCGGCGTCCAGCTTGCGCTCGATCACAGGTAGCGGTGCGCCGTGCGCCGCCAGGGCCAGCGCTTCCTGCTGTAACAGCTCGGCCTGGATAGTTCGGCGGTCCGCCTGTCCCGTGATGAACCCGGAAGGTCAAACCACAGCAGCTCAGCCGGGATGCCGAAGATCTGGCTGTAGCGGATCAGCTTGCTGAGTTCCTCCGGCGCGCGGCCGTTCTCGATGCGGCTGAGCTGGGCTTGGGTCAGGCCAAGCCAGGTGCCGACCAGTTCCTGGGGCAGCGTCTGCCGGTGGTGCGGGTGGTGACGGTAGGAGAAGATCACCCGGCCCATGTGCCAGGTGGCCAGGGCATCGCGCATCTGGTCGAGCGTCCAGAACTCCGGCGGCACGGCTGGTGGCCGGGCGTGCGCGTCCACGCTGGCGCTCTGGCACGGGCTGCACATGGCCAGCGGGTTGTCGGCGGCGAGCCGGTGGCCGCAGCGTGAGCAGTGCCGGGGCTGGTGCGCGGTCGTCATGGCCGGACCGTCTCCCCACGTCTGCGCCAAGGTCAGCACCACGACGCTAACACCGCCGGTAGCAGGGTCTATGCGTCCTGCGTATGCCGGCCACCGTCCGGCGGCGTGGTCGCCGTGCCGCGTGGGGCTGACGCTGAGGTCGTTCCCACTCCACCAACCCGCAGTCAACAGGAATGCCACAGCCGGATACGCCGCGCCATCCTCAACCGAGGTGACAACGAGTTCGACCTGTTCACCCGGCCGCTGGTCACGAGCGCCTGCGGCGGCTGCAAGGCCACGGCCTGCCAGGGCGGCTGCCCCGCCGAGGAAATCGTCATGGGCGGCTCGTCCTGCGCCGCTGATCCGGACATCGTGCCGGTGTGCCGGCTGTGGAAGTCCAGCGCCAAGCCCGAAGACTGAGGAGAAGATCCAGATGGAGCACATCGAGCCGCTGCACGCGCTGGACTGGAACGACATCGACGCCGTGGAGCACGCCACCCGCAAGGCACTTACCCAGCTGGCCGACGACCCGGACCTCGTACGGGAAACCCTGCTCGGCCAAGACTTCGGGCTGCCAGGCGTCGTGTGGGATCATGCTCTGCATGGTTGACGACGGGGTCAAGGACAGCTATGCGGGCGAGTGGTGGTTGGCCGGTAATGATCGCCGGGTCGGTGGCGAACTGACGATCGGGCCAGCCATCCTGCTCCGTACGGTTCGGACACTCCAGTCGGCGACGGACGACGATGATTCCAGCTACGCCACGGTTCTCGGCGAGAGACTCTCCGAACTAGTACGGGACGCCGGCATCCCCTTCCTCGCTTATTGCGGCCCCGACCCTTCGACATGGATCGGGAAGGTGAAGGACTATCGTAACGTAGTCGCTCACGCTGACGACGTAAACGACGAGGACCAGGCAGTCGTCGTGCGGCTGACACAAACACTTCAAGTACTGCTGCGGATGACGCTGCTTCGCGAGCTAGGGTTTACAGAAAATCAACGCGGAAAGATGACCACTCGTGTGCCGCACTGGAAGCATCTTCGAGAGGTTCTTCCCCACGAGGTCAAAGACCTGTTCGTTCCTTCGGGCTCACCAAGTCCTGACGTACCGGTGCAGCAGTCCACCTCCGGATCTTCATAACATCGCGCAGTTCATTCAGGGGCGGCAGCGGCTCATGGTGGGCTCGCTCGCAGCGCAACCCGCCACTCGCGGTAGCCAAGGCCAGGGCGTCAGCCATCCGGAAGCCGTGCAGCAGGCCGTAGATCAACCCACCAGAGAAGGCCGCACCCGCACAGTGGGTGTGCCGAACGTCCACCTGGAAGGCCGGCCCGGTCACAAGGTCATCCGTACTGACAGCCACCGCACCGAACGCCCCGGCGGTGACCACCACCCACGAGGCCCCCGTCTGATCGACCAGCGAACCGGCAACGGCCGGTGCGGCTTCGTGTTCGGCATCATCGACGTTGGTCTGGATGATCAGGCCGGGGTAGCCGCGGACGGCGGAGGCCACGGCCGGCGACAGGGCCGATCCGCCAAGGTTGACCAACATTGGGATGCCCACCTGTCTCACGGCCTCAATCGCGCGGATGGCCGGCGCTTCAATCAGCTGGTAGCAGTCGATGTAGACGAAGGAAGCCCTGGCCAGTGGCGCAAGGTCGACCGCAGTCAGGGCTTCGGTGACGCTGGGCAGGTACGGAAACCAGGTGCGCGTTCCCCGGTCATCGGCCACGATCACGATCTGTGGGGTGGCCGTGCGCGGCACGACTTCAGCGGTAGCCAGCACCCGGTGCTGACCTAACCACGCTTGGACCTGCGCACCTTGGACGTCATCGCCGATGTCGTTGCTGATCACGAGCGCCGGGACGTCGAGTGCGGCCAGGACGGCGGCGACCATCGGGCCATCGGCCGCGATGGAGGCTTCGGCCCGCTGGACCTCCGCCCCGTGGTTGGCCTGCGGGAAGCGCTCGACGTTCCACAGCGACGCAGCAGCCAGGTAGCTGAAGCAGACCACCGGGCCGGCATGATCTCCAGGCATGGCTACCAGCCGTAGATCGAGAACGGGCGGTCGGCGGCGATGTGTTCGAGGGCGGTGCGGCAGTAGGCAATCAGGTGGCCGGGTAGCGCGTCGAGCGGGTACCAGGCCAGCTCGCTGCACTTCTCCGGCTCGCGGTTCTCCGGCTCGCCGTCCCACTCACGGACCATGAAGAAAAAAGCCGCCCGGCCGCCACTGGATGCGTTGTGCATGACGTGGGCGAACTCGACGGCTTCCGGCTTGATCGTGATGCCGATTTCTTCCTTGGCTTCGCGGATGAGGGCCGTGACCACAGACTCGCCGGCTTCGAGGTGGCCGGAGGGCGGGTGGTAGGCGCCGTCTTCGTAGCCGGTTTTCTGGCGGCGACCGAAGAGGACTTGGTTGTCGGCCAGGAGGATGAGGTGGACGTCGGTGGTTAGTTGGTGGCGGTGGGAGGTGGCCATATGCTGACACTATCGAGTCAAGCCGATCCAGAATATGCGCGTCGCGTATGGACAACACAACTGACGGTCGCTCGATGGAGGATCTGTGTTTCCGTGCGACGGTTGCGCACGAGCCAACTTGGCTTAGCCCGCCAAGAGCGAAGAATAGAGGGGCGGGTTCATGTCGGCCCCGACGACGTTCACCGCTTTCAGCAGACCAGCGCCGTGCCGCAGCATGGTGTAAACGGATCGCCAATGCTCGGCCAGAACGGCAAGCATGTCCCCGAAGCGCCGGTTGTCGGAGTCGTCAGCGGCAAGGTCTTCCGCCAGGTCATCGTCACGCAGCCCTGACTCGCCCAGAATCCAGCTTTGAGCAAGGGCCAGGCGCAGCGGATCGTCCAGCACAACCCACAGACGGTGCCCCGGCTCTCTACCGAACAGGTCACGAATCCAACGGGTGACCGTAGCTGCGCCCCCAGACCCTTCGTCAAGGATCATTCATCGACCAGCTCGACGCCACCGCAGGCGACCTCAAAATGGAACTCAAGCCCGGTGGCCCTGCTCAACTTCGCAAGCGTGTCGAAGGAAGGGTGCGGGGACTCGAACCCCTCACCCACGCTCTGACCTGCGCCTATATATCCGGATCGGACCGCCGGTCAACCATCTACAGAGCGGCGCGAACCCGCACTTTGTATCGTTTCCCCAGGTCAGACGGTTCGTTACAGCGAGTAGTGGACCTAACGTGTCAGCAGCCCTGATCGGGCCTCCCGTCAGCAGGCGGTGGACGGCACTTGGCTGGCGCAGCCACAGCCCTTGCCGTCGTCGCTGTTCGCACGGTAGTCCGCGATGGCGCCGGTACGGTCAAGGTGCACCTGGCAGCACGACGTCAGGCGATCCTTGAGGTCACGTCGCGCGCGTTGCACCCGGGACTTCATCCCGGAAACGGAGATCCCGATCTGCTCGGCTGCCTGCTGGTGGGTCTGGCCGTCAAGGTCGACCCGGGTCAACGCGTCCCGGCCGGCCGGGGGCAGTTCCGCGAGCAGCGGCTGCAGGCAGCGGGCGAGGTCGCGGGTGGCCTGGTTGGGTTCGTTGTCGGTGGGGCCGGGGTCAGGCCAGTCCGCGATCTGCGCGGCCGGGGCGTGCGTCCGGCGAGTTCGGTAGTGGTCGATGACGGCGTTGCGGGCAGAACGGTACAGCCAGGCGGCTGGGTTGTCGACGCGTTCCAACGCGCCCGACGCGATGCCCCGGACGAGCACATCCTGGGTGATGTCAGCCGCCTGCTCAGGGTCTCCGACACGCGCGGTGACGAAGGCGCGGATCCGGGCGAGGGTCTCGTCCCAGCGGATGTCCTGACCGTCAGGCCGGGTTCCGACGGCATTGCCAGTCGTCATGTTGTCCATGTTTTCCTCCCTACCAGTTCGTCCATTAAGACGAACGTGGCACCGACGGGACGCACGCCGCGCCGTTCCGGCCCGGGGTCGCGGCGCCGACCCGGCGCCTGGCCGTCAGGCGCGTGGCCGTCAGGCGCGTGGCTCCGGATGCGTCCCAGCCGCCCTTCCGTCGTCTCCATGGCCGACCCCCGCAACAGCGGGGCTGACCACAGGAGCCCACCAATGCAATCCACCACACCCGCCACCACACCCGCGGTACGACCTCAGCCGGCGCCGACGGCGACCAGCCGGGTGCAACTCGCCCTCAACGTGGCCGACATCGACGCCGCGACCCGCTTCTACCGCGACCTGTTCGGCGTCGAGCCCGCCAAGCAGCGCCCCGGGTACGCCAACTTCGAGGTCGTCGACCCGCCGCTGAAGCTGGTGCTGTTCGAGAACCCGGGCGCCGCCTCGCCACTGAACCACCTCGGGGTCGAGGTGGCGACGCCCGAGGACGTCGTGGCCGCCGCGGGACGGTTCGCCCGGACCGGCCTGCCGCACAGCATCGCCCAGGCAGACCGCTGCTGTCACGCCGTCCAGGACAAGGTGTGGGTCGACGCGCCCGACGTCCCGCTCGGAGGCTGGGAGTTCTACACCGTTCTGGCCGACGACCCGGGCCAGAACGGCGCCGGCAGGGGGCCGGCCAGCGTGTGCTGCACTCCCGGCACCGGCACCGACACCGCCGCCACTCCCTGCTGCGTCGCCACCCAGGGGTCCTGACATGTCTGACCACACCGTGGTCGTCGAGCGGGTCAGCGTCACCTTCGGGGCGACCCTGGCACTCGACGAGGTCGGCCTGCGCGTGGCGCCGGGCGGCACGCTCGCCGTGCTCGGGCACAACGGAGCCGGCAAGACCACGCTGGTACGGGTGCTGACCACGGCGATCGTGCCGCGCCGCGGCCAGGTCCGCGTCGCCGGGATCGACGCGCTGGCCCGACCAGCCGAGATCGTCGGCCGACTCACCGGAGCCATGCAGGTAGGCGACCTGGCGGTCACCTCGCCGAGCCTGGACGACGTCTTCTTCCACCTCGCCAGCACCGCTGGCCTCGCCCGGTCGGGAGCCCCGGAATGACCGCCCCTGCCAGCACTGCCCATATCACCT
>NZ_CAUVXG010000021.1:7132-11829 GCF_963555885.1 Protofrankia sp. Cr2 | reverse complement strand
GGCGATCGACCACACCAACGGCCTGCATGCACGCTTCGGCACGCTGCCGATGTCGGCCCGGCTGCCCGGCCTGGCCCGCACCATCAACGAGGCGCTGTTCACGCTGGTCCGCGGCGCCCTGCTGGTGCTGGCCGCGGCTGTCCTCGGCTTCCGGTTCTCCGGCGGCGTGCTCGACGCCGTGGCCGGAGTCCTCGTCGTGGTCGTGCTCGCCGCCGCGATGAGCGCACTGTTCGGGCGGATCGGCGACCGTCTGCGGCGCCCGGACGTCGTCCAGTTCGCCGGGATGATGGTCATGATGCCGTTCATGTTCGTCTCCGGAGCCTTCGCCCCGCTTGAGACGATGCCGGGCTGGATGGCCGGGCTCGCCGCCGTCAACCCCGTCGCGCACGCCGCCGAGGCGTTGCGGGGCTGCGTCCTTGGCACCGCGACGGCCGGCGACGTCGCAGCCGCACTCGGCACGGCGGTCGCGTTCTGGGCCGTCGTCAGCCTCGCGCCGAGGCTGCCGAGGAAAGCCGCAAGCACCGGGTAGTGCACGCTGTCGCCGGGCCGGCCATCCCGTCCCGGCGACACGCCGTGCTGATGAATGCTTCGATGGTGCCGCAGCGGGAGAGAGGATCTTCCGCCGAGGAGGCGCAGCAGGCGACCGATGGTGCTTCTGGCACGCCCGTACCGCGATGCTTGAAGATCTTGAAATGTCGGGTCTGAGAGCGCCCGGCAATAGGGACGCGGCGGGAATGGACCGGATGTCGGATGTATGTGTCAGCACGGCGACACCTGTCATCCGTATGAGTCCTGTGCTGCGAATGACCTCACGACGCCGCTCCGCGGTGACGACGGGACATCGGCGTATCGCGACCATCGATCTTTTCGACCGGCGCGAACCCACGAACGAAGGAGAGAAAAACGATGTCAGAAACCATGCCGGAGACGCTTGCCAGCCTCGGCAGGCAACCGTTGAGCCAGCAGGGACTGGCCAGTATTCTGGCCAGGGTGCAGGCCAGTGCCGCTCTCACCGCAGATGCGGTGCGGGGACTGAGGGAGAACCCGAAGAAGACGGTGGGCAACCTGCTTGAGCTCGATCGCACGCAACAGGCTGGCCTGGCGAAGTTCGATGACGCGTGGTTCAGCGAGAAGGTGGCCGGGCCGATCGCGACATCCCTGGAAAAGGGCGAACAGGTCGTGGTCACGGTTGGACCGCGCCGGCGCGATGCGGAGACTCAGGCGTTCGGCTGTGGGGTGAAAGTCGATAGGACCACCACTACTCTTCCCAACGGGACCACGCAGACGACGACCACGGTCGAGGTCGAGGTCCTCATTTTCTGACGGGTGTTGGAGCGCCGCCGGCAACGGTCCCCGGCTCGTCCGCTGGGGTGGGGGCCGGCGTGCGGATAACCAGCCGCCTTGCTCTGCCAGGCGCCGTTCTCCATGTCGGTGACTGACGGGTCGAATGCGGTGTTAAGGTAGAACTGGGCGTCAACGACGCCTTTGCGAGCCTCCTGCACGGCCGCCTTGAATAGGTTCGGCGGGTTAGCGGGTGGCGATGCCTCGCCAGTCCTTCAGCTTGTTGATCAGACGCTCGACGGTGTTCCGTTCCGTGTACAGGTCGGCGTCGTGGCGGACGGGTCGGCCGCCCCTGCGGCCCGTGTTCTTCCGGTTGGCGGCCTGGTCGGCCTTCTCCGGGATGACCGCGGTGAGGTGGCGTCTACGCAGATAGGCGCGGTTGCCGCGGGACGAGTATGCCTTGTCTGCGGCGACCGCGTCGGGTCGGGTGCGGGGACGGCCGACAGGCCCGGGGACCCGGACCTTCGCCAGCACCGGGGTGAACTGCGGGCTGTCCGCGGCCTGCCCCGCGGTCAGGACAGCGCCAAGTCCTCGGCGACAGGCAGCTTGACCAGGGTTCCGTTGGCCAGTGGGTGGCGGTGAGCGTGGTCGGCCGCTTGGATGGCCCGGGCTGAGATTGTCGATCTCCGAGTGCCTGATGCGTAGGGTGGTGGGCGGAGCGCTTCCCTGCTGGTGGCCCCGGGGACCCGCGGAATCGCGAAGCGATTTCGGGGGAATGGAGGAGGTGACGATCGGTGAGTCGCCGGTTCCAGACGGCTGGTCCGTGCCGCCCGGGGATCGACTACATGATCCCGGCGCTGTCGCGGCTACCGGAGGTGCCCGGTCTCGTCGACCAGGAGGGGTACTTCGTCGTGCACGCGCCGCGGCAGACGGGGAAGACGACGACGCTGCAGGCGCTCGCGGACGAGCTGACCGCGCGGGGGCGGTACGCGGCCGTGCTGTTCTCCTGCGAGGTCGGCCGGGTGGCCCGTGACGACTACGGCCGCGCGGCGCGGGGTGTTCTTCAGGTGATCCGCGAGGCCGCCGAGGACGCGCTGCCGCCACAACTGCGCCCGCAGCCATGGCCCGACGCCCCGGACGAGACCCTGTTGGGCACGGCGCTGCGGGCGTGGGCGCAGGCCTGCCCACGGCCTCTGGTGCTGTTCTTCGACGAGATCGACGCCTTGCAGGGGCAGAGTCTGCTCAGCGTCCTAAGCCAGTTGCGCAACGGCTACCGTGGTCGCCCCAGCCAGTTCCCGGCGTCGGTCGCGCTGTGCGGTCTACGCGACGTCCGCGACTACAAAGCCGCGGCGGGTGGCGACCCGTCCCGGTTGGGGACGTCCAGCCCTTTCAACATCAAACTGGAGTCGCTACGACTGGGGGACTTCACCCCGGATAAGGTCGCCGAGCTCTACGGCCAGCACACTGCGGACACCGGGCAGGAGTTCACGCCAGCGGCGGTGGCGCGGGCCTACGAGCTGACCGCCGGTCAGCCGTGGCTGGTCAACGCACTCGCGCGTGAGATCGTCGTGAAGCTGGCGGTGCCGGCCTCGGCGCCGATCACGATCGACCACCTGGAGCAGGCCAAGGAACGACTGATCCTTGCCCGGGCGACCCACCTGGACTCCCTGGCGGCCCGGCTTGCCGAGCCCCGTGTCCGCCGGATCGTGCAGCCGCTGCTGGCCGGCGACCTCATCCAACTCGACCCCTATGACGACGACCTCACCTACACCCGCGACCTCGGCCTGATCGCCCCAAAGAATCCGGTGCGGATCGCCAACCCGATCTACCGTGAGGTCATCGTCCGGGTCCTGACCTCACAGGTCGAGGCCAACGTCGTTGCCGACCCCCGCAGCTTCGTCCGGTCAGACGGCCGTTTCGACTTCCAGATGCTGCTGCGGGAGTTCGCCGAGTTCTGGATCGAACACGGCGATGTCCTCACGTCGACCGAGCACTACCACGAGGTCGCCCCGCAGCTCGTCCTCATGGGATTCCTCCAACGCGTCGTCAACGGTGGCGGCTATGTGGAACGCGAGTACGGCGTCGGCGCCGGGCGGATCGACCTGCTCGTGCGATGGCCCTACACGGATCAGGGCGGCAAACGCCGCTGGCAGCGCGAGGCCCTCGAGCTCAAGGTCTGGCACCCGGGCAAGGCAAACCCGCTGCGCCAGGGCCTGACCCAGCTCGACCGCTACCTCGACCATATCGGCCTCGACGCTGGGACCCTCATCCTCTTCGACCGCCGCCCAGGCGCCGCGGACATCACCGAACGCACCCAGTTCGACACGGTTACCACACCGACGGGCCGCGCTGTAACCCTCCTGCGGGCCTAACTAGAGGTCTTGGACGGGCGAAACCGTCATGATCGAGTCAAGTTCGTGGGCGTGAGTCAGGCTGCCAGACCTGCGTGTTCGACGAGTTGGTTGATGGCGGTTTCATAGGCGGTGGCTGCACGTCGCAGGGGTGGCGGATCGCTGCTGTGGGGGTCGGTGAGTTCAGCCATGCCGGTACGCAGGAGCCGGTTGTAGGCACGGGTGAGGAACAGTGCGTGACGCAGGCCGCTGTCGGTGACCTGGTAGCGGTGGGTGTGGGGGATGCGTTCGATGAGTCCGTGTAGGCGCAGGCGCCGCAGGTCGTAGATCATCTGTCCGCTGGTCATGGTGGCGGGCTGGCGGCCCAGCAGGGGCGCGAGAATGTCGCGCAGGTCGCGGTTGGTGAAACCGTGGGGCAGCAGGCGGAAGACCAGGAGCGCGGAGAGCAGCGCGTGGACGCGGGGGTCGGTGAAACGCAGCCCGGGGATCCGCTGCCCGCCGTGGGTGGTGATCGGGTCGTGGACGGCGGTGAAGGCGGCGTGGTGTGCCGCGCCACGGCTTCCGGTAGACCAGAGCCCTCTGCTCCGGGTGCAGGAAGGCGCGCCACGCGGCGAAGTCCCCGTCGATGTCGTCCAACAGGAGGCGCTGCAGGTGCTCCTCGCCCTCGAGGAGAACGAACTCCATCCGAGTGGCGGCGAGGCTCAGGGACGGAGTCAGATCGTCAGTCGTACCCGACGGACGACCGGCCGCGGACAGCGAGTCGTCGGGTACGTAGGTCCTGGCGACCTCGTCCAGCGGTACGCCGCAGGCGAGGTCGAGCAGGGCGAGGCCCTGCCACTCCGGGAGAGCCTCACACAGCGTCTGCAACTCGTCGTCGTGCCCGACCCGACCGCCGCGGCGGCGACGTCCGGAAACAGCCCGAGGCCGACAAGCTCGTCGACAGAGAAGGGGAGCAGCCGCGGTCGGTCGAGGTGATCTCGACGGGGCGAGCGGTCGTGATCGTGGGACGCCTTCCCGTCGTGAAGCGACGAGGTGCCGGACCGGACCCGCTCCTCGTCGAAGATC
>NZ_CAUVXG010000021.1:0-6459 GCF_963555885.1 Protofrankia sp. Cr2 | reverse complement strand
ATCCAGGAGGTCTCGTGCTCATCGCCATCCTTGACTTCAGTACCGCTCTCACCGACCGCCCCGCTGCCCTCGCCCAGCTCGACGGCGAGCGTGACGAGGTCCGCGCCATGCCGGGCAACTTCGCTTTCCGGGTCTACGCGTCGCGCGAGGACGACACCCGGATCACCGTCGTCCACGAGTGGGTAGACCAGGAGTCGTTCTCCGGCTACCTCGGTTCGGATTCCTTCGCGCGCTCCGGCACGGTGCTCCGGCCGATCATGACCGGGGCGCCGGTGAGCCGACGTTTCCACGCGGAGTTGCTGGAGACGGTCGCCTGACCGGCGTCGCTGCCGGCTCCTACGATCGGCCCGTGCGAGGCCGTCGATGACCCGCAAGGCGTACAGCTTCGTGCGGACGTTCCCACCGGAGCCCGATCGCGATCTCTGCGTCGACCGCCACTACCTGCTCTGCGCCTCCGCCGGTGCGCTGCGGCTGGAGGCGCAGGGCCAGGTGTGGGTGCTGCCGCCGGCCCGGGCCGCGCTGATCGAGGCAGGCCGGCCGATCCGGGTGAGCATCCCGCGGCCGGTCACGACCGCGTCGGTTCTGTTCGACACCGAATTCGTCCCGGCCCTGCCAGCACCGTTGACTGTGTTCGACCTCAGCCCGCTGGCACGCGCACTGGTGACCGAGTGCGGCACGTGGGGCGAGAGCGACGAACCCCTTACGACGTACGCCGAGACGCTGTTCGCCGCGCTCGCCGCGGTGACCTGGCGGCTCGCCGAGCAGCCGAGTCCGGTCGTCGTGCCGGCGGGACGATCACCGGAACTGCGCCGAGCCTTGCGGCTGACCGAGGAGCGGCTCAGCGGTGAGGTCCGCTTCGAGGACGTGGCAGACGAGGTCGGCCTCGCGCCGCGATCGCTGGCCCGGCGCTTCGAGACGGAGACCGGCATGACCTGGCGGGCAGTCCTGCGCCGCATGCGGGTGTTGCGCGCGATCGAGGAACTCGCCGCCGGCGACACCCCAGTAACCACGATCGCTTTCACGATCGGCTACACCTCACTGTCCGCGTTCAATGCCGCGTTCCAGGACCTGACCGGTCGCACCCCCACCGAATACCGGGCCAGCTTCCGGCCATGACCGAACCAAGCGCGGCGAGATGATCACAGCGGCATTACCGCGCATCCGCTTCTGCCGCGAGTCGGATACAGCAGTCGGTAGCTGAGTGTCACCGAGGTGCGGATGCGGCTCCACGCCGTGCCGCGCCGTGCCGTGCCGTGCCGGTCGGACGACACGCGCCAGGGCCCGTCGCAGGGCCACGCCGGGGCCGCACCACCTTTTCGCGAATCGTGTGCTCGGCGGTTGGCCTGTTCATCGCGCTGGCTCGGGAGCGGCACGCGAGCAGGGCTGGCTGAACTCCTTGAACAGGCCCGGACCTGCACCTTCCAGTCGCTCGGAAGCCGCAACACCGAGAATCTTGATCACGCTGTCTGCCACCCCGAGCCGGCGCTCGCGTCCGCCGGCACGGGGTGGCCCGACGCGAGGTGAGGGCGTCGAGCAGATCGCAGACCGAGGTAACTCCGTACGGCCGCCCTGAGCGGACAACATGATCTTGTCGCTAATCGAAAGACGGCGTGTCGCATACCGTAAGTCAGACGCTCGCGAAACGAAATCGAGATGTTATGATTTGGGCGTGCCCCGCCTCGCGCTTGTACCCAGACATGCCGCCTCCGCTGTCGCGGAGGCGCTCGCCGACACACGCGTGGTGCTCATCAACGGTGCACGTCAGGTCGGCAAGAGCACTTTGGTGCGGGCGGTTGCTGGCGACAGAGCGGCTGAATGGCGAGACCTCGATCTTCCCCAAGATCGACAATCCGCCGTCGCAGACCCGGTAGGGTTCGTCTCGTTCGACGGTCTTACGGTCATTGACGAGATACAGCGCGCACCCGAACTACTGCTAGCCATCAAGGCAACGGTTGACGCGGATCCACGACCCGGTCGCTTCCTGTTGACCGGATCATCGCGCCTGCTCGGACTGCGAGATCTTCCCGACACACTGCCGGGTCGCATGGAGACCATCGAGTTGTGGCCATTCTCCCAGGGCGAGATCGACAGCGATCCGGACGGGTTCATCGATGAGGCGTTCCGACTCGGTCCAGCCATCCGCCACGAATCAAGCGTCACGCGCGCTGAATATGCCGACCGCATCGTGCGTGGCGGGTTACCTGAAGCCGTTGCGCGCACCGATCCAGGCCGCCGCGGCCGATTCTTCGACTCATATCTGCAGAACCTCATCGACCGCGAGGTCAGGCAATTGGTCGAGATCGAACGAGCCCCTCAACTGACCACGCTCATCCGTCTGCTGGCAGCACGGTCGGGGCTGCTGGTCACGCCGGGCAGTCTCGAATCGGAACTGCAGATTTCGCGCCCCACCATCGCACGCTACCTGCATCTGCTCGAAGAGGTATTTCTGATCAAACGCGTGCCCGGTTGGTCACGCAACCTCGGAGCCCGAGTCACCGGCGCAGCCAAACTCACCTTCGTCGACTCAGGGATAGCCTCGCGCCTGCTCGCGATGGACGCTCACACCCTGCGCCGCCCGGGCGCTCCGTTCGGGCCCTTGTTGGAGGGCTTCGTCCTCTCTGAGCTTGCCCGTCAGCTCACCTGGTCGCAGGAACTCGTCGACCTTTACCATTACCGGGACCACAACAAGGTTGAGGTCGACGCCGTCCTGGAGAGCCGTCACCGCCAAGTCGTCGGTATCGAGGTGAAGGCCGCATCTACCATCAGATCCGAGGACTTCAACGGACTGCGACGACTCGCTGAAAGGCTCGGCGATGAATTCCTCGTCGGCATCGTCCTCTACACCGGCAACACGACGCTGCCATTCGGCCCGAAGCTGAGGGCGATGCCGGTGAGCGCCCTGTGGCAACTCCCGAGCAACGGCAAGCTAACTTCCGCGTAGCGCACCAAAAGGGGGAACCTACGGAGCCGCCGCCGGCGGCGGTCGCTGCTCGTTGCGCCGCGGCGGCGCCGACCCGGCGCGTGGCACCGGCCTGATCGGCCTCGCCGACCGACCAGCGCGACGGTTTGCGACCTCAAGGAGGTAGGCCGAGGTTACGGCATACGAACACCCTAGCCGTGACGATCGGCCCTGACCTGCAGCTTCCCGTGGCTCGTGAGCGGCGAGGTAGTGAGTCCGCCGATCTCCGCCTGCCCCCATGGACGAACCGTTCGTGACCGTGACTGCGCCCGCCGCAGCTCGACTGCCGGGTCGGCCAGCTTGTCTGCAAGAGCAGAACGGGTGGCCGGACGCGGTCGAGCGCCTGCCTGGCCGACGGACGGGGGCCCCATCATCACGCCGGCACCAACTGGCGAATCGGCGTTCACGCCGGCACTCGCTCGGATCAGCTCGGTCAATCAGGTCGGGGCATGGTTACCGTGACCGTGAGGCCGCCGCCTGGTCGGGGCTCTGCGGTCACGGTGCCGTGGTGTACGGCGGTGATCGACGCGACGATCGCGAGGCCGAGGCCGAAGCCGTCGCTGGTAGTGCGGCCATGCAGGCGCTGAAAGGGCTCGAAGAGGACTGCGAGGTCGTGCTGGGCGATGACGGGACCGGTGTTGGCGACGACGAGGGTGGCATGTCCGTCCATGGTGGAGGTCGTGATCCACAGGTCACCACCGGGGCGGTTATACCGTGTGGCGTTGTCGACGACGTTCGCGATGAGGCGTTCCAACAGTATTGGTTCGCCGGATGTCATCGCGGGTTCCAGTGAGGTGTGCAGTCGCCGGTCGCCCCGGTCGGTGAAGTCCAGGACGTCCTCGGCGACGGTGGCCAGGTCGGTGGTCTCAACCGGTCAGTGCGTCAGCTCTGGTTGAAGAGCTGTCTACTGATCGGGGGGCCGGGTGCGGGGCAAGGAATTGATGTTCGCCGAGCGTGAGGAGATCTCGCGGGGCTTGGCGGCGAACCTGTAGCAGAACGAGATCGCGTGGAGGCTCGGGCGGCACCAGTCGGTAGTCAGCCGAGAACTCAGTCGGAACGGGGGCGTCGCCGGCTACCGGGCGGCTGAGGCGCAGCAGCGCGCCGACGAGCAGCGCCGCCGGCCGAAGGTGTTCAAACTCGTCGGGAGTCGGCGGCTGCATGACGCCCAGATCCTTCCCGCGAGCGTGATCAGCGACGACGGGTCGGTCGGGCGGGATCCGCCAGGGGTACGAGACGCCGTTCGCCGAGGCGGGTCATGGCGGCCAGTGGCGCGGTCGCGAGGGCGACGATCCGGGCGAGCGTCGGGCGCTTTTGATACCGAAGCAGCCTGGGGCCGATGTCGGCCATGACGGCGGTGAGGCCGGGCAGAGGCCGGCCGAACAGGGTCAGCTCCACGATCAGGCCGTCGGCGTCGAGACGGAGCAACTGAGCTTCTTCGATCGCTTGGTCACCGGCGTACGCGTGATAGAAGAGCGCGCGGGTATTGGCGTCGCCTACCTCGGTGTGAAAGCGAATGTCATGGATCACTTCGAAGGCGGCGACCAGCATGTCACGCGCGTCGTCGCGACCATGAAATCGGAACTGCGCGGTCAGCGGCGAGATCACGGTCACGTTAGACGCTAGACATTCGGCTGCGGCCGGCGCATCGCCACGCTCCCCGGCCGCCCGCCACGCCGACACGACCTGATCAGAGGATCTCCCCGAACTCATTGACTCCACGACTTCACACTACGGCGGCGGAGAGAGACCGCAGGTCTGGTGACGCTGATCTCGGGCAACGCTCGCACATGCCGCAGGTGTAAGTGTTCGGTGATCCCGTGGGGCGTCGCCTGCGCGGCTGGACGGACGGGTGCCGGTCGATGGTCGGTGGAGCTCCGGCTACGTGGGCGGGAGCCCGAGTTCGTCGGCGCGGTGCCACCGGCGGAACAGCCGGCCGAGGAGCAGCCGCCCGTGGTGGTGCTGGACCCCGTGCCGGAGGACGACGCGACGACGCGACGACGCGGATCAACGTGCGGCTGCCCGAGCAGCTCCCCCCAGCCCTCATCGCGGCCATAGCCGCGCACCAGCTCGGCGTCGGTCAGGTTGGGGCGTGCGCCGCGCCGACGACCCCGCAGCGAGCGCACACGCCGTCCGCGTCCCGATTGCGGAGGAAGCCACCACCGGCCAGCACTTCTCCGCGGCCTGAGATACCAGACAGCCCCGGTCGCTTGTGTCGGGCCGTAGGTAGCGGAGTCCACGCTCGACGCTGGCGGACGTCCGGATGCCGTTGGGCGTGGGCTCGATCGACGTGGACTGACCGCGCGCGCCGCTTGTTTGACGCGTTGCACCGGTACGGCCGAGGATAAGTGTATGGACCTTCGGCGGATCACCATCAACCACCAGATCATGGGTGGCGTGCCCTGCGTCGCGGGCACCCGCATCCCGGTGGCCACCATCGTCGGTCTCGTAGCAAACGGGCTCACCACAGGTGAGATCGTGGCCGAGTACCCGCAGCTCGTCCCAGATGACGTGCAAGCATGTCTGGGGTATGCGGCACGAGCTGTTGACGAGCGCGAGCTCCCGGTCCGGCTCACCGCGTGAGATTCCTGCTCGACGAGTGCCTGCCCGCACGCTATGGCCGGACTGCTTCGCGCCGCGGGCCACGACTGCTTACATGTATACGAACTCGGCTTGGGCGGCCAAGCCGATGAACAAATCATGGCGCTGGCAGATCGTGAGAACTGGATCCTCATATCCACCGATACCGACTTCGGGGAACTTCTGGCCAACAGCCCCGTAATGGCCCCGAGCGTCATTCTTCTCCGCCGCGCCGATAAGAGGGCTGAATCCCTTGCCTCCGTCGTCCTGGCTAACCTTGGTCAGGTCATTGGCGACCTGACCTAAGGTGCACTTGTCGTGATCAGTGACACCCGTATCCGCACTCGCCACCTCCCAATGAAAGCTGGCGATTGAGCAGGCGATCTCGACGTACCGGGAACCACGGTCATCATCACCTGGTCGGCGCGGGCCTCCAGCCAGCGCGCGTTCCGCCCGGTGGGCGACTGGGCTACGAAAGGGCCTTGGCTCGCGTCCCGGCGGAAAGACTGAACGAGCCAGAGGTGGCGAGCCCGGCTGCTCGTGTCAACGGTCTCCGAAGGGGATCTGTCCCTGATCTTGTTAGCGATCGAAGTGGACCCGGGCACGGTCAGGTCGTGAGGAGAACCCGTTTGCGGTGCAGGTCGAAGTTCGCCCCGCCGTTCCGGTCGATCTCCCGGGATATCGTCAAATGGTGTCGGCCAAGCATCTGTCCGATATACCGCGCCGACTTGCGCCGGCTCAGTTCCCGGGAGATGATTTCCCGCTCCTCGATTTTCAGCAGCTCGCGCAGGGCCATCCACCATCCAGTCTGTCGACGTTGCCGAGATCATCCTATCGGAGCGTCGCTATGACCGTTTGAACCCGCCTGGCCGGCTCCAGTACCCACACAGCGACACCAGCGACGAGACAAGAACCATCGCATT
>NZ_CAUVXG010000020.1:84692-85508 GCF_963555885.1 Protofrankia sp. Cr2 | reverse complement strand
CTCACACCTACGTCGACAATCCCCTGGGCTGGCTCGACCCCCTCGGCCTCGCGCCCTATACCACGACGGTGGGAAGGTGGATGTCGCAAGAGGAGCACCAGGCAATGATTGACACTGGAAAGGTTCAGGCTGGTAGTGGTGGAACTTCTACCTATGTAGCACACCCGGCGGACCCTGCGGCGTATTACAGGCAGGCTTCTCCTGGGAGCAGATACGTGCAGTTTGATGTTCCGACAGCTTCGCTGAAGCCGGGAGGGGAGCCGGGCTGGGCGCAGATCCCTGGCCCGAATCACCCGATCTATGGGCCGCTCAATGCAAGGCGCGGACTGCCGCCGCCGGAGATGCCAAGTTTTGAAAACCTCTTCTGGGATGGGACGGTCAAGTGATGCCTGACCTGCCATCAAGCCTCAAGAGATGGTATGAACGAAAGTCTTCTTTGCTAGTAGAGAGAGGCGTCAAGATCGGGATTTTTGATTCGCCAGAAGGGCGGGATAAGAATTCCTTCGGTGTTTCCTTGGAGCTGGACTCAAGGATTTCATACTTGACGGTTTGGGACTCTGGAGAGGTTCAGATCTCGTCGATTGATCTGGATACTGACCTCGCCCCCAAGGAGGAGTATCGCGAAAGCGTCCCCGAGGGAGACCTGCTGGTGATCGCCGACAATTTGGCAACCTGGGTCTTTCGAACTTAGTACTACAGCCACAGTGATCGCTGTGTGGTCTCTTTCCGGCTCGTCGGCGTGGCGCGATGCGCGGGCGGCCACCGCGTGATTTCTCGGCTCTGTGAAGAAAAACGAGGAAGACGCGATGGCCGCGA
>NZ_CAUVXG010000020.1:83749-84495 GCF_963555885.1 Protofrankia sp. Cr2 | reverse complement strand
GGACGGGTTGTTGTCGAAGAACGAGCGTAAGAACGGGTGGACGCTCGCCGAGCACGCCAAGGACCGGGGGCCGCAGAAGATGCAGCGCCTGCTGAACGAATACGCCTGGGACGCCGACGGCGTACGTAACGGCATCCGATCGTATGTCATCGATCACCTGTTCGAGCCCGACGGGGTACTTGTCTTGGACGAGACGGGATTCATCATAAGGACATGCATCAGAGAGCGTCCAACGTCAGTACAGCGGGACAGCGGGACAGCGGGGCGGGTCGAGAATTGTCAGGTGGGTGTCTGCGCCGTCTATGCGTCCGGCCGGGGGCGGGCGTATGTCGACCGCGAGCTGTATCTGCCGGAGAAGTGGACGGACGACCGGGAACGGTGCCGGGATGCGGGCATCCCGGACGACGTCGCATTCGCGACGAAGACGGAGCTGGCGCTGGTCATGGTCCGTCGGTTCCACGAGGCCCATCCCCAGCTGGGCTGGGTCGCCGGCGACGAGGTCTACGGCCGCTCCCCCGAGCTCCGGACCTGGCTCGAGGATCAGGAGATTGGCTATGTTCTGGCCGTCGCGACGAATACCGAGGTCTCCACGGCGCACGGCCGATTCCGGGTCGACGCTCTCGCTGCCATGGTGCCTGACACGGCGTGGGAGACGTATTCCTGTGCTGACGGCTCGAAAGGGCCACGGCTCTACGACTGGGCGCTGGTCGAGACCGCCGATGCCGCCGGTCCCGCCGGACGGCCGC
>NZ_CAUVXG010000020.1:76742-83279 GCF_963555885.1 Protofrankia sp. Cr2 | reverse complement strand
TAAGAATCGTGAGAAGAGCAGGCCGCCAAAGGAACGGGTGACCACCGCAACCGGCTACGCCCGCGAACTCGACGGCAGTATTCCGATCGCCGATCCGCCCGCGCCGGCCAGGAACAAGATGATCCCATTTACCCTCAATGAGATCCGTCATATTATTGTCCAAGTCTGGCAGAAGGCCATCCCTTTCAGTGTCACTCGGCGCTGGTCGGACTGGCGTCGCCGCCACCAAGAGCGGGCGAGCTACTACCACTTTCTCCGGCGGATACGCGCCGCTCGAGCATCCGCCACGCCGGTCGCAGCCATATAGAGATCACTGTGGCTGTAGTACTAGGCTTCGGAAACGTGACGTTTTACCGGGTGGCGTTGCCCGTTCGTGTTTATGAGCTACGAACCGGACGATTCGTGACCGACACCAGACTGGAGATCAGCGGCGCAAGCTGCCCTGACCCTTATCGCAATCTCGGCTACGACACGAAGGACTACGTCACCCCCTCCAATTCCCAGGTACAGGCCGCCTTCAGACCACTGATCAGCCCGTGACCGCCCGTGGGGTGCCAGAAGCTGAGACGCCACAACCCCTCGTGGCGGTTGCTGCTCGCCGACGTCGAGCAGCTGCTCGAGCTGCTCGCCACCCTGCGCGCGGGTCAAGGCTGTAGTGCTCAACGATGTGAATGTCGCGCTGCTCCGACGACACACAATCCCCATCGTTCGGCGCACTCGCCCCCACAGTCGCGCTGGCCCACAGTCCCGCTCTGGTATCCTCGTTATTCGTCGTGGTAGAGCCGTTGTAGGTCGATGAGCTCGATGGTGGGGTCGTGGGTGGCGGCCTCGTGCAGTTCAGGGGTGAAACCTGCCCCACTGAAACACAGCAGGAGTGGGCCGCTGACGCCGCTGGCGGTGTGGTGTGCCGGTAGCAGGCTGCGGATGTGGCCGAGGCGTTTCAGGTGGCTGAGGCCCATGGTCTCGTTCCATTTCGCTTCGCCGAGGGCGAGCAGCGTTTCGCGCTCGGAGTCGCGGTGGCCGAAGACCGCGACGTCGATCTCGTGGCTGGTCCTGGCGGCCGGGTCGTTGACGGTCCCGGCGGCGACCCGGGAAGGATGGCCGCCGTAGGTGTCGGGGGTGGCATGCCAGCGGGCCCATTCGCGACAGAGGTTCTCGAAGTGCGGTCCGAGGATCGTGCTGCGGAAGGTGGGTTGGGCGCGTTGCCACACGGCCTGCGCGCGGCCGGGACGTTCCAGATCGCCCCAGTAGGGACGCATGACGGCGTGGTAGAAGGCGACGAGGGGTTCGGCGATCCGGTAGGCGGAGCGGTTGCGGCGGAAGGCGTCGGGTTCGTGGCGGATCAGGCCGACGTCTTCGAGCACGCTCAGCGGGTGGGCGAGGTCGGTGGATTTCCGGCCGAGGTAGTCGGCGATCCCGCCGCGGGCGGTGTTGCCGGCGGCGATGGCGGCCAGTACGGAGTGGTAGAGGGCGGTGTCATGGAGCTCGGGTTCCTCGGCGAGCAGATAGCGGGCTTCGCGGAAGAGGGGGCGGGCCGGGTTGAGGACGGTGCGGGTGACCCAGGGGTCGAAGTCGTCGGGGCCGGCTGGCGTGTCGCCCTGGGTGAACTCCCGGCGGTAGGCGGGGGTGCCGCCGACGATGGCGTGGGTGAGTACGGCCGTGCGTGGGTCGGTGATCTCCCAGAACTGGGCGGCGAGGCGGTAGTCGAGGGTGGGGACGACGAGTTCGAGTCCGGCCCGGCCGCGTAGGGGGGCGTTGCCGGACAGCAGCCGGCCCATGAAGGACAGGGCCGAGCCGCAGAGCAGCAGTCGGACCGGGGTGTTGGTGCGCTGGGCCGTCGGGTCCAGGGCGCGTTGGATGATGGAGGGCAGAGCGGGGGAGGCCTTGGCGAGGAACGGGAACTCGTCGATGACGACGGTGGTGGGCCCGGCTGTGGCGATGCGCATCAGTTGGCTGACGGCCTCGTCCCAGTGGGCGAACCGGTGGGGGACAGGCTCGCCGCGATAGCGGGCGAGAGCCTCACCGAACTGGCGCAGGGCGTCGGCTTCGGTGGTCTCGGTGGCGGTGAACAGGACACCCCCGTGGGCGCGAGTGATGGCGTCGAGGAGGAAGGTCTTGCCCTGGCGCCGCCGTCCGGAGATCACCCCCAGGGTGGCTTCCCGGCTCGGGTGACCGACGAAGCGGGTGAGTTCGGCCCATTCGAAGTCGCGGTCGAACACCTCGGTGGGCTTGTCCACCACGCGACCCTCCGATAACTCCACTTATTATAGCTGGAGTCATCCATCATATCCTGGAAGTGATCGCGCCGTTCGCGCCGTTCGCGCCGATCGGGACGACGACCGGCGCGAACGGGCAGACCGGGCAGACCGGGGGGGACCCTACGGACGTGGTTCGCGCAGTGTGGTCGGGTCGGTGGCCGGCAGGGGGAGATTCAGGTCGGCGATGGCGGCTCGGCCTTGTTCAGTGACGGGCATGCCCCAAGCGGAGAAGAAGCCGCGCAGGTCGGCGTTGGCGGTGATGCTGGCGAAGAGGGCCAGGTTGTCGTAGGCGGTCTCCCGGGTGGGGTGGTAGCCGTTGGACATCCACTTTTGTCGGGTGACCTTGTTCATGCGCGGCCAGAAGTCGTCGCCGAAGGCGAGCCGGAGCTGTTCGAGCGCGGTGAGGCGTTCGAACAGCTCCAGATTGGTGACTGTGAAAGACGGCGTGTTGACCTTCGCCAGTGCCCTGTCCCAGGTGTCGCTGCCCTCGGCGTCTGTGTCCAGCAGGCGGGAGCGCTGGCCGAAGGCGCGTTGCACCGCGAGCGACGCGATGTTGACGGTGACCCCCGGAGCAGTGGCGATTCGACTGGGAGCGGCCATAGACCCGGGACGCCTGGCTGGACCAACTACCCACTTCCGGCGCCCTCACCCAGTTCCCCGCGGACAGGCTGACAAAGGTACGGGAAGGCGTCGGGCCGCCATCGACGCGATGGGGGGCGACTTCAGGATGCCCTACGAGTTCGGAACCGCGATCACATGATCAGCGCGGCATGCCACCTTCAGATCATGAAACTGAGTGAACAAACGGTCGCTATTGCAGCCGTTTTCGTACTCAATTTGTTGATTGATGAGTGTCTCCCAGACGGTTCCGCCCGATGGAATCCGGCGAGGGCGGCCGTCGCGGTGGGGATCGCCGTCCTCAGGATTGCGTTCGAACGCTGGATCGTCGAAGGGTCGGTGCCCTACCGTGGCCGCGTGGGTGTTGACGCCGACATTTCGGTACCGGCGCGGCTCATCGCCGAGCCCACGCGGGCCCGTATGCTCGTCGGGCTGGTCGGGGGCATCTGCCTGCCCGCGGGTGATCTGGCCCGCCTGGCCGGGGTATCGGCATCGACGGCCAGTGGGCATCTCAAAGCGCTGGTCGCCCACGGGTTCGTCACGGTGGAGCGATCCGGGCGCCACCGGTACTACACCCTGGCGAACGCCGACATCGCGTACGCACTTGAGGCTCTACAGGTCGTTGCCCCCGAAATCCCGGTGACGTCGCTGCGCGGGCACCGGGTTGCCGCCGAGCTGCGGGCCGGGCGGCGCTGCTACGACCACATGGCCGGAGACCTCGGCCTGCGGGTGACCGGGCTGCTGGTGCGCGCGGGCATCGTCGGACCGCTGCGTGCCGGCGCCACCGCGGACCTGCACCTCGACGGCCCCGGTCACCCGCTCCTCGACCGGTTCGCCCTGCAGGAGATCGGCGGTTCCCCGCGTCGCCCGCTGGTCCGGGGCTGCCTGGACTGGACAGGGCGCCGGCCGCACGTCGCGGGCCGGCTGGGCGCGCACCTGCTGACGGTTTTCCTCGACCGCGGATGGGTGGCCACCCGCGCGGGCAGCCGCGCGCTGCGCCTGACCGGCGCGGGTGAGAGCGTGCTCGTCTCACTCGATGCCGGCGTGCTCGCCGCGTGGGAGGCCGGCTGAGTAGCGGGCGGCCAGGCCCTGGATGGCGCTGTAGGAGATCGCGGGCGGTGCCGGTTCGCCGTCGCGTATGCGGACCGCCACCTCCACCGCCCGGTCCAGCGCGGCACGGTACAGCAGCGAACCGCAGCTGATCCGCCGCACGCCGAGCCGGGCCAGTTCCGTCGCCGAGTGGTCCGGTGAGGCGAGCACGTTGACGGGGACCGGCACCGCGGAGACGATCTGCCGGATCTGCGGGCTGCTCAGCCGTCCGGGCACGAAGACGCCGTCCGCCCCCGCACCGACGTAGCGCAGAGCCCGGTCGACGGTCTCGGTCACGGTCACGGTGGCGGTGGCGGTGGCGGCCTGCGCGGTCCAGAATGTGTCGACGCGGGCGTTGACGAATAGGCGTGGGCACCGGTCCTTGATCGCTTCGATTTTGGCTGCGTGTGCGTCGGACGGACCGAGCCGTCCCCGGGTGGTGTCCTCGATGTTGATGCCGTCGACTTCCAGCGAGGCCGCGTAGTCGGCGACGGCGGCCGGGTCGTCGGCGAAGCCGTCCTCGATGTCGACCGAGACCGGGCACGGCAGGGCGCGAAGCCGGCGCGCGAGGCGACGGGTGAGCTCGGGGATCGCTCGGGAGGCGTCGGCCAGCCCGTGCTGGGCTGCCAGACCCAGGCTCGTGGTGCCGATCGCCGGGAAACCCGCCGCGAGCAGGGCCGCTGCGGACGCGGCGTCCCAGGCGTTCGGCAGGATCAGCGGGTCGCCGGCCCGGTGCAGGTCAGCGAAGGTCATCGCCGCATCGCCGCCTGCGCGAGCCGGTGCGCGAGGTCCCGTCCCGGGCAGGCATGCGGGCCGCTGCCGAAGGGCGCCCCGGACAGGTCCACCTCGACGGTCTCGCCGCGGGGGCCGACCCGCCGGGTGCTCGGGATGGGCGGGCCGTCCCCACCGCGGAGCATGTGGGTGATCAGCGCGCGGGTGGCGGTATGGGCTTGCACGAGCACGCACAGCTTCGCCGCCGTCACCTCGTTGTGGCCGCCGCACACCGCGATGAGCCGCTCGACGGCATCGTCGGCCTCGGGTGTCGCCGGCAGATGGGGGTGGTAGGAGGCGGCGGCCGACGCGACGTCGGCCACGAGGTGCTCCGGTAGTCCCAGCGCCACGAGCAGCATCGCGGTCGGATCGCCGCCCGGGCGCGGATCGACCACCAGGCCGGATAGCAGCTCATCGACCAGCCTCCGGCGGCGCGCGTGGTCAGCTCCCTCGCTGAACCGTGCGACGCTGCCGCGCAGCCAGGCGACGCCGGAGCAGTCCGCCGGGCACCGCGGCACTGCGAACACAGGGTCGTCCAGGACGGACGACGGCATCTTCTCCACGACTCGATGCTGGACCGCCAGTGTTTCGGTGACACCCGAACCGTCCCCGACCGGTGGCCACCGAGGCCGCCTATCGGCCCTGCCTGGCCTATGTCGCAGCGTCATGAGCCCGGGGCAGGCACCCCAGCCCCACTCCTTGATCCACATTCCCTTCGGTGCGATGAGTGGAAGGATGACGTCAGGAGACGCCGGTTTTCGGGCGGAAAATGTATGTCAATCATCCACTCGTGCTGGCCCGGCTACCTGCCCGGTTTGCACCAGTGACCGGTGGCCATCAACCGAGGATGGCGGCAGTCCGCTGAACTCGTCGCATTGCTGATCGGCTCTGTCTCTGCACATTCCGTGGATCATTCTGGGATGTCCAGCAGCATCCGGGGGTCGACCGGTGCGGCCTGACTGTTACTGATTCCCGCCCTGGCCTGTTCGATGATCTCCTGGACGTGTCGCTCGATCTGTTCCGGGTCGAGTCCGAGCGCCTTGCCGATGTGGACCGACCACACCTCGGACCGCAGGTTGGTCTCGAAGTCCAGGTCGGCTCGCAGGTTCTGCCGCGTCGCTTCGCGGTTCTGGCTCACCATCACGAAGGTGGACAGGAAGATCGCCTCCAGGCTGACAATCATCGTGAGAAGTCCGAACGGATACGGGTCGAAGATGCCGGCCCGCCCGAACACGCCCTCGTTCAGCAGGACCCAGGCGCCGAACCAGACGGAGTGGAGATAGACGAAGAGTAGCGAGCCCGCGAACGATGTGATCGCGTCCGCCGCGCGGTCCTGCGACGTACGCATCCGGGTGAAGACCATTCGCTCGTTGGGGACCCGGACACGGGGACGGGGGTGACCGCCTCTGGCGGCACGGTGCGGCTGGCTGTAGCCGTCAGCGGGAGAGTTCACGATTCTCATACTGATGTGCGGGTGCCCGAAACCTGTCCATAGGTTCTGGCGCGCTCGATATCAGTTCCACCTGGATTTCCCGGTGGCGGACCTGGACGCCTCGATCGCCCTGGCCGAAGGTATCGGCGCGGTGCCGTTACGCGGTGACGTTACTTAGAGCGACCGGCAATAGGCGTCACTTGAGACGTCGGATGGTGGGTCGGCCGTCCCAGCGGTAGAGCGTCCGGGCTTGCCGGATCAGTGACCCAGCGCTTCCCGATCTGGATCGGGGTCCGCTCACCCTTCGGCGCGATCTCACCGACCATGCCATGGGCAGCCAGGACGGTCCGGACCGGCTGGCCGTCGTAG
>NZ_CAUVXG010000020.1:71346-76050 GCF_963555885.1 Protofrankia sp. Cr2 | reverse complement strand
CTCGCCTTGTCCCCACCACACGGCGCCTTGGTGATACAGCCGTCACCGGTCAGATCCGCCACCTCCAAACCGATCATCCGATGGAACTCCACGGTCAGTTACAGAGCGTCGAGAACTCCATGATTGACCAGGGCCATGCCTGCATCCATTCGGCCCTCATCGGCGTCCCGGTACCGCACCTATTGCCGGTCGCTCTTAGCCTCATCAGATGCCCGGTGAACCGGTCGTCGGCCACCGGGATCGCCGTTCGGTACCAGGTCTGCCAGGCACAGGCTTTGTCCCTGGCCACCAGGAAGATCGTTTCACGCCGTGGCTGGGAGTCCGGTGACACCGCGTCGCCAGGTCGAGCGACCACTTCCGCCGGTCGTGCACCTGGTCGTCGGCGGACCTGCCCACGTTGATCAGTTCGACGTCCATGCCGGCTCAGCCACTGTCGTCAGTTGACCCCTTGTATCTCCCGGGCTCGATATCGCGTTGACTGTGGCCGATCCAGTCAACGGCCGTCGCGGACATCATTCGGCGTATCCGTGCCCGGTCCATCATTGAGTCCCAGGAGGCGATCAGGGGAGCAGGTCGTCATCGACGAACGGACGCATGTTCAGCGTGGTACCACGTCTCGCAGCTCGTGCAGGACCATTGCGGCGGTTCTGCCGAGAGCACGCAACCGCCGATCGCACCGCCTACGCCCGCCCCGTCCGAACCCGAGGAGCATCGCGGACTGCATGGCCGCCCTGATGCGCCGAGTCGGCTGGGAGGGCGATGGTTCCTCGCCGTGTCCGCAGGCGAGATCTGCCGTGTGTACGGCGCCATCGGTACGCGTCTGGAGGTCCAGCTTGACGCCCACAACCTCGGAACCCTGCCAATGAAGCTGCCGGCTGACGACGAGAATCGGCCTGCCCACGGCCCAGACGAGGCCACGCCCTGACCGCGCACGCGGCCGGGGCGGAAGCCCGTTGCCTGTTTCTGGCGTGTCTCGGTGCCCCTGCTATATGCAGGCAGATAAGGATCCGGCTAGCCTCAAACTGTCGGAATATGGCTATAGGGGTAATTAGGGACGTATATGGAGTCGTTGGACGCCGATGATCCTCGTCAGGTTGGTCCGTACGCGCTGCTGGGTCGACTCGGTGAGGGCGGTATGGGGGTGGTGTATCTGGGGCGGTCCGCGGGCGGCCGCACCGTGGCGGTCAAGCTGGTACGCCGTCAGTTCGCCGCTGACGAGGAGTTCCGTGCCCGTTTCCGGCGGGAGGTGCAGGCGGTGCGCGCCGTGTCCGGCGTGTTCACCGCCGCCGTCGTGGACGCCGACACGGAGGCCGCCCCGCCGTGGTTGGCCACCGCGTTCATCCCGGGCGTCCCGCTGGGTACCGCGGTGCGCCGTCATGGCCCCCTGCCCGAGCCGGTGCTGCGGGCGCTGGCCACCGGATTGGCGGAGGCGCTGGTCGATATCCACCGGGCTGGGATCGTCCACCGCGACCTCAAGCCGGCCAATGTGATGCTTGCGGCCGACGGCCCCCACGTCATCGATTTCGGGATCAGCCGGGCCGCGGAGAGTACCTCGTTGACGTCCACCGGCATCATCGTCGGTTCCCCCGGTTTCCTCTCGCCTGAGCAGGTCACCGGCGCAGACGTCGGCCCGGCCACCGATGTGTTCGCGCTTGGGGCCACTCTTGCGTTCGCAGCGCTGGGCACCGGCCCCTTCGGTGACGGGCCCACGCCCGCGTTGCTGTACCGGGTCGCCACGCAGGATCCAGACCTGTCCGGGTTGCCGTCCGCGCTGCAGTCCGTGATCCGTTCCTGCCTGGCCAAGGATCCCGCGCAGCGTCCGACCCCCGCGCAGCTCATCGTCCTTCTCGGCCGGGGGCCCGCGTTCGACCTCGGCGGCGGCTGGCTACCGCAGCCGGTGCTGGCCGACATCGCCGCGGCGGCGGCCGTGCTGACCGGAGTGCCGCTTCCAGACGGCGATGCCACCCTGTCGTCGGCGGCCCAGCCCCTGTCGTCGCCGGCCTCAGCCGAGGTCTCGGGGGGCGTCGGTCCGGCCGCACCCCCGCCGCGTCCGGGTCTGAGCCGGCGTGCGCTGCTGGGCCTTGTCGGCGGCGGGGTGGTGGCCGTGGGCGGGGTCGCGACTGCCGTCGCGCTGTCCGGCGGCGGCGGGCCGACCATGCCCGGGGCCGGTCCCCGCCCGTCGGGGACGCCGGCCGGCGGTGGTTCCACTGTCTCGGGCCCGTCCGGGACGGCGCCGGGCCAGTCCGGGACGGCGCCGGGCGCGGTTCCCCAGCCGGTGGCTTCCGGCCTGACCGGAACCCTGGCCGCTCCCACGGCGACCCCGGTGTGGACCGCAGCCCTCGACGACACCGTGCGCAACATGACGGTCGGTGGGGGCACCCTGGTGATCGTCGGTCCACAGTCGGTGAAGGGGTTGGACCCGGCCACGGGCGGCGCGCGCTGGCACGGGGTGGCCGACGTGCGCGGACCGATCGGCAGCCTCCTGCTGGTCGCGGGTGGCACCGGCTACCTGACCGGCTACCTGACCGGTGGGACGGGGCTGCTGGCGGTGGACGCTGCCACCGGAACGACCAGCTGGTCCGTGGGCGATCCCAACCGTCGCTGGCTGCTGGGGGGCGTGGCCGGCGTTGTGGGCACCACCGTTTACGTCACCGGAAACCCGTTACTCGGCGACATCTACACCTCGGGGCTGTGGGCGGTCGACGTGAACTCCCACCAGACGGTCTGGTCGGTCACCGGCACCTATCTCGGCTCGATCATCGTCCCGCCCGACGGCCCGTACCTGTTCGGGATGACCTCGCATTCCTTGGACGGCTCCCTCAGCGCGATCAACATGGGCAACGGCCAGCGGGTGTGGAGCCAGTCGATCAAAGGAGTGGTGGGCGGTGATCCCAGCACAATCACCGGTTGTTACACCGAGGGCAAGTTGTTCGTCGGGGGAGACCAGCTGCACGCGTTCAACCCGTCGGACGGCAGCCCAGCCTGGCCTCCCGTCCGATTCGACCCGTCAGACCGGTACAACCGGCCGATCACCGATAGCGCTGGACGCGTCTTCGTCACCTCCGGGGGCACGCTTTACGCGGTCCGGGCCGGGGACGGAGCGATGCTGTGGAAGACCACCGGAGTCAATTACTTCCGTGTGGGCGGTTCCCTGGCCACCGCGGACGGCATGGTCTACGCCGTGGACGGTAAGGGTGTGGTGTTCGCGGTGGACGCCGTGACCGGGTCCTGCCGGTGGAGCTACAGCAACTCGGCGGTAGCCTCCTCCTCGGACGTGTCGGTCGCGGCCAGCGGGGGACTGCTCTATTACGGCGTCGGCCGAGAGGTGACCGCCTTCAAGGCACGGTGAACAGCCACACTTTTTCCCGGTCTCCGACCCTCGACACGCCCGGTGGATTCCCGCCCGATCGTCCGCCGGAGGGACATCCGCCATTGCTGATACTCCGACTCCGCGTTCCATCTGACCGTGCCGTTTATGGCCGCAGCTTCCGTCAGCACCGGGACGCCGGCCAGCCCGGCTTGGCGCAGCCGGGCGCGCAGCTCATCCCGGAAGGTGACCAGGGCGACGCCCGCCGAGATCGGAACCGAGTTCGGAACCGCGATCACATGATCAGCGCGGCATGCCACCTTCAGATCATGAAACTGAGTGAACAAATGGTCGCTATTGCAGCCGTTTTTGTACTCAATTTGTTGATCGATGAGTGTCTCCCAGACGGTTCCGCCCGATGGAATCCGGCGAGGGCGGCCGTCGCGGTGGCAAGCACCGCCCCTGAACACCTCGGTGGCTTTCCATCAGGTCTGCGGCACGTTGCTGGTGGCTCATTGTCGGGGGAGGGGAAGGTCGGGCCTCGTACTCTGGCCGCTGCGGTTGGGACGCCACGCGGATGGAGGAATGCCGCGGGGTCGTGCTGGTTCTTGCGATGTGGCACGATCTCGCAGGTGACCAGCAGACCCGCCGCGGCGCAGCACCTGCGCGACCTCGCGCGGCTGCGCCGCGTCCGGGACCGGATCGACCGGGAGTACGCGCAGCCGCTGGACGTCGAGGCGCTCGCCCGCGGCGCGCACATGTCGGCCGGGCACCTCAGCCGCGAGTTCCGGCTTGCCTACGGCGAGTCGCCGTACGCCTATCTGATGACGCGGCGCATCGAGCGCGCGATGGCGCTGCTGCGTCGTGGCGATCTCAGCGTCACCGAGGTCTGTTTCGCGGTCGGCTGCGCGTCGCTGGGCACCTTCAGCACTCGCTTCACCGAGTTGGTCGGTGTGCCGCCCAGCACCTATCGGCGCGAGACAGCGCGCGCGACGGCGGGGCTGCCGCCGTGTGTGGCCAAGCAGGTGACCAGACCGGTCAGGAATCGAGAAGCGCGGGTCACCGAGCCGCACCTAGCCTGACTGCCATGGACATCACCATTCACTTGACCTTTCTCCCGCACAACGACCCGGACGTCTCCCTGGCGTTCTATCGCGACACCCTCGGCTTCGAGATTCGCAACGACGTCGGATACGGCGGGATGCGTTGGATCACGGTCGGCCCCGCCGACCAGCCCGGCACGTCCGTCGTGCTGGAGCCGCCGGCCGCCGACCCCGGCATCACCGACGACGAGCGCCGCACCATCGTCGAGATGATGGCCAAGGGCAGCTACGCCCGCATCACCCTGGCCACCGCCGACCTCGACGGCACTTTCTCGCGGCTGCAGGCCGGCGGCG